>NZ_LDNX01000143.1:0-12405 GCF_001027955.1 Kocuria sp. SM24M-10
GCGGGGGCCGGGGACCGGTGTGGTCCCCGGCCCCCGCCGGTGCGCCGTGCGCTCAGTCGGTGGACGCGGCCTTCTCCTCCGCCTCGGCGGCGGACTCGTAGTGGGACTGCTCGAAGCGCTCGAGGGCCTCCGTGACGAGGCGCTCGGCCGTCTCCCGGCCCTCCCAGCCCTCGCCCTTGACCCACTTGTTCGGCTCGAGGTCCTTGTAGCGCTCGAAGAAGTGCTGGATCTCCTTGAGCTTGAACTCGTCGATGTCGTCCAGGCCCTGGATGTGGTCGTAGCGCTTGTCGGTGGACACGCACAGGATCTTCGCGTCCCCGCCGGCCTCGTCGTTCATGTTGAACACGGCGATCGGACGGGACTCCACGAGCACACCGGGGACGATCTCGAAGTCCAGCAGCACGAGGGCGTCCAGGGGGTCGCCGTCCTCGCCCAGGGTGTCCTCGAAGTACCCGTAGTGGGCCGGGTACTGCATCGAGGTGAACAGCACGCGGTCCAGGCGCAGGCGGCCGGTCTCGTGGTCGATCTCGTACTTGACGCGCGATCCCCGGGGGATCTCGATGGTGACGTCCAACTCCATGGTGTTTCTCCTCGTGCGTGCGAAGGCCGGCGGGGCCCCGGGTCGTCCGGGGCGGCCGGACAGGGCTGACAGCGGCCGGGCGCGGCCGCACCACCCAGGCAGGGTGGGGGCAGATCCGACCCCACGATAACCGCGGCCCCGCGGGCGGCGGTAACCGCCGTGGCGCGGGACACCCCGGGGCGGCCCCGCCGCGGGGGCCACAATGGGCACCATGCACACCCCCCGGCGCCCCGCGCCCGGCCGCCGGCGCCGGGTCCTGGCCACCCTGCTCCTCGCGCTCGGTGCCGGCCTGGCCGGCTGGTCCCACCCGGGCTGGCTGCCCGCGCCGGCCCCCGCACCGCACCCCGCAGGACCCGTGCCGCCGGCGGCACGGGCCCTGCCCCCGGCCGCGCCCACCCCGCACGGCGCCGTGCTCCCGGACCCGGGCGCACCGCTGCCCTCCGCCGCCGAGGTGGCGGCGGCGGTGGGCCCCGCCCTCGACGGCGCCTCCGCCGGGCGGCGCTCCGTCCTGGTGGCCGACGCCCTCACCGGTGCCCCGCTGCACGAGCAGGACCCGGACACCGCCCTGGTGCCGGCCTCCAACCAGAAGCTGGTCACCCTCCTGTCGCTGCTGACCCACGCCGATCCGGGCGAGCGCCTGCGCACCGCCGTCGTCGCGGGGGAGGAGCCGGACACGGTCGTGCTCGTCGCCGGGGGCGACACCCTGCTGCGGCCCGGCCGCTCCGACCCGGACGCGGTGCAGGGCCGCGCCGGCGTGCGGACCCTGGCACAGGACACGGCCCGCGCGCTCGTCGCCCGGGGGGCGGGCGCGCCCCGCACCGTGCGCTGGGACGCCGGGCTCTTCCCGGGCCCGGCCCTCAACGAGGCCTGGGCCGCCGGGGACGTCGCCGCCGGGCAGATCGGGCCCGTGGCCCCCATGGCGTTCTGGTCCCACCACGTGCCGGCCGGGGACGTGGCCTCGCCCGCACGCCCCGGAGACGCCGCGGCGGACGTCGCCGCGGTCTTCGCCGCCGAGCTGCGGGCAGCGCTCGCCGCCGAAGGGGTCGCCGCCCCGCCGTTCCGGCTCGCCCCCGGACCGGCGCCCCGGGGAGCGGCCGAGCTGGCCGCGGTGGAGTCCGCCACCCTGGCCGAGCAGGCCGAGCTGATGATCCAGGACTCCGACAACCACCTCGCCGAGGTCCTGTCCCGGATCGCGGCCCGGGCCGCCGGCCACCCGGGCAGCATCACCGGCGGACGCGAGGCCGCGGCCGAGGCGCTCGCAGCCCGGGGGATCGACCCGGCGGGTCTCGTGCTCTCCGACGCCTCCGGGATGTCGCTGGACAACCGCATCCCCGCCCGCGCCCTCGAGCGCGTGGTGCGGGCCATGGCCGTGGACGGCACCGGCGCGCTGGCCCCGGGGGCCCGCGCGCTGCCGGTGGCCGGCGGATCCGGGACCCTCGCCGACCGGTTCGACGACGAGGCCGAGACCGCCGCCCGGGGACTGGCCCGGGCCAAGACCGGCACGCTGAACACGGTGGTCTCGCTCAGCGGCCACGTCAGCACGCGGGAGGGGCGGCTGCTGACGTTCTCGGTGGTGCTCAACGAGGTCGCCGACCCGGCCGCCGCGCGCGACGCCGCCGACCGCGCCGTGGCGGCCCTCGCCCGACTGTGACGCGCGCGCGGCGGGAGCTCCCATGCGCGTGTGGTTGCATGAGGCCATGACCACAGCACACCGCACCCCGGAGTCCGCGGCGCCCTCGGCGGCGCCGGGGATCGTCCGCTGGGACCTCGCCGCCGCCGCCGCCGCACGGATCACCCCGCCGGGGCCGAAGCTGTCCGCCGGCGCCAAGCAGGCCGCGGTCGCGTCGATGCGCCGCCACGCCGAGGCGTCCGTGGACCACGTGCACCGCATCACCGGACTGGAGGCCGCCCGGGACCTGAGGGACTCCACGGTCCTGGTGGTGGACCGCGCCGGGTGGGCCCGCGCGAACGCCCAGACCTTCCAGCTGCTCATGGAGCCGGCGGTGGAGGCGCTGCGCCGCCGCCGCCCGGAGCAGTTCGGCGCCGCCGCCACCGCCCTCGGCGGAACGGCCACGGCCATGGAGATGGCCGCGGTGCTGGGCTTCCTCTCGTCGAAGGTCCTCGGCCAGTACGACCCCTACGCGGGACTGGTCTCCGCCCTCGCCGCTCAGCGCCATCCCGGCGGGCGGCTGATGCTCGTGGCCCCCAACATCCTGACCGTGGAGCGGGAGCTCAACGTGGAGCCCGAGGACTTCCGGCTGTGGGTCTGCCTGCACGAGCAGACCCACCGGGTCCAGTTCGCCGCGGCGCCGTGGCTGCGCGCGCACATGATGGAGCAGATCGACGAGCTCGCCGACTCGCTCATGGGCCAGGCCGAGACGCTGGGCGCCCGGCTCACGGAGGCCGTCCGGTCCCTGCCGGGACGGGCCGCCGGCCGCGGGGAGCCCCAGCCCTCCCTGGGCGTGGTGGGCCTGCTGATGGGCCGGCGGGAGCGGGAGGTGCTCTCCCACCTCACCGCCGTGATGAGCCTGCTCGAGGGGCACGCCAACTTCGTGATGGACGGGGTGGACGCCTCGGTGGTGCCCACCGTCAAGACGATCCGGCGGCGCTTCGAGCGCCGCTCGGAGCTGCAGGGCAGCCTGGACCGCTTCGTCCGGCGCCTGCTCGGCATGGACGCGAAAATGCGCCAGTACAGCGACGGCCAGCGCTTCGTCTCCGCCGTGGTGCGGGCCGTGGGTCTCGAGGAGTTCAACCGGATCTGGGAGGCCCCGGAGCACCTGCCCACGGAGGCCGAGATCCACGCCCCGGAGCGCTGGATCGAGCGCGTCCTGGGCGCCGCCGCACCGCGGCGCTGAGCCCACCGCGCCCACGGCGCCGGAAAATGTGCTAGACGTCGCCGACCCCGCGCTGACATGCAGTTTCATCGAGTTTTCGGGGTGCGCGGACCGGCGCGGCGGCAGCGGTCACAGGCCGACACGCGGTAGGTGAGGATCACCTTTGTGTGACAGTATTTTTACGTGAGCACAGAGAATATCGAACAGCAGGTCAAGCTGTACGGCCAGCCCCTGTCGGAGCGCTTCGGCACCGTGGTGCAGGCCTACGGCATCACGCAACGGCGCCTGGCCGAGGTCCTGGGCCTGTCCGCCCCCATGCTGTCACAGCTCAACAGCGGCCGCCGGATCAAGATCGGCAACCCCGCGGTCTACGAGCGCCTCGTGATGCTGGAGCAGCGCATCGGCACCCCGGACATCGAGGAGACGCTCTCCGCGGTGGAGGCCTCGCAGCCGGTGCTGTCGACCACGCAGATCCAGGCCGGCATCCACAGCGAGACCAACGCCGTGGCCGCCCTGGCCCACGTGGTCCCGCAGCGGGAGCTGGAGGCCGCCCTCGACCTGCTGGGCGACACCGCACCGACCCTGGCCAAGGTCGTGCGCCTGGCCGTGCGGGAGGCCCAGAACCAGCAGGCCGCGAGCGCCCGCGAGGACGCCCGCCGGTGACCCAGTTCGCCCGCCGCGGCCGGCTGTCCCCGGACGTCGCCGCGGGGCGCCGCCGTGTGCTCGCCGCCGTCCGGGAGCACGCCCCCCGGACCCGGCCGGGACCCCCGCTCGTGCTGGTCGCCTGCAGCGGAGGGCCGGACTCCCTCGCCCTGGCCGCCGTGGCGGCCCACTTCGCCCGCCGCGGCACGCTGCGCGTGGGCGGGGTGGTGGTGGACCACCGCCTCCAGGAGGGCTCCGCCGCGGTGGCCGAGCGCACCGCGCGCACCCTCGAGGACCTGGGGCTGGCCCCCGTCGTCGTCACCGCCGTGACCGTGCACCCGGGCGGCGGCGGACCGGAGATGGCCGCCCGCACCGCCCGCTACGCGGGGATCGCGGAGGTCGTGGCGCGCACGGGCGCGGACGCCGTGCTGCTCGGGCACACCCTCGACGACCAGGCCGAGTCGGTGCTGCTGGGCCTCGCCCGCGGCTCCGGCACCCGCTCCCTCGCCGGGATGCCCCCGGCGCGCGAGCTCGACGGCGTGACCTACCTCCGGCCCTTCCTCGACCTCTCCCGCGAGCAGGCCCGGCAGATCTGCGCGGCGGAGCAGCTCGAGCCCTGGTACGACCCCACGAACCGGGACACGTCCCTGATGCGCGCCCGGGTCCGCCACCGGGTGCTCCCGCTGCTGGAGGAGGAGCTCGGGCCCGGCCTCGCCCGCGCCCTGGCCCGCTCCGCGGCGATCCTGGGTCCGGACGCCGACTACCTCGACGGCGCCGCCCGGGAGCTGCTCGAGCGGGCCCGGGCCGCCGCCCCCGAGCCGCCGGGTGCGCTGGCCCTGGACCTGGCGACCCTGCGGGCGGCCCACCCCGCGCTGCGGCGCCGCGCCCTGTCCGCGGCCGTGGTCGCCGCCGGAGGGGAGACCCCCGCCCACGAGCGCCTCGGCGCGCTCGACGCCTTCGCCGAGGAGCACGGGGCCGCGGGGCCCGTGCAGATGGCGGGTAAGGTGTCCGTGTGGCGCCGCCGCCCGCCGGCAGGCACCCGTGGTCCGGGACACCTGGAGCTCGTCCGCCCGCGCACCGCGGCCGGGGCGGGCGCCGCCGGCCCGCATCCGATTGACGCATCACACGAGGAGCGCCGTGAAGGCTGAGGACGTCCAGGGGGACCTCACCGAGGTCCTGTTCAGCAAGGAAGAGATCGAGGCGAAGATCGCCGAACTGGCGGCGGCCGTCGACGCCGACTACCAGGGGCGGGACGTGCTGCTCGTGGGCGTGCTCAAGGGCGCGGTCATGGTCATGGCCGATCTGTGCCGGGCGCTCCAGGGCCAGTACCCCATGGACTGGATGGCGGTGTCCTCCTACGGCTCGGGCACCAAGTCCTCCGGGGTGGTGCGCATCCTCAAGGACCTCGACACCGACCTCTCGGGGCGCGACGTCCTGATCGTCGAGGACATCATCGACTCGGGGCTGACCCTGTCCTGGCTGCGCGCGAACCTGGAGTCCCGCCGCGCCGCCTCCGTGGAGGTCTGCGCGCTGCTGCGCAAGCCGGAGGCCGCGAAGACCTCCATCGACGTCAAGTACGTCGGCTGGGACATCCCCAACGAGTTCGTGGTCGGCTACGGGCTGGACTACGACGAGAAGTACCGCAACCTCGACTGCATCGCCACGCTCGCCCCGCACGTCTACGCGTGAGCCGAGTGCCCGGCGCGCGTGCGCCGGGCACTCCCGCCCGCCCGCGTCCGAGCCGGCTGTCCGCTGACAGGGAACTCCCGGCCCGTTCCGGGGGAGACCCGCCGCGCGGGCTGTACATTGAAGGTCTGCGTCCCCTGGACCCCCGGCCCTCGGGCGGGCCCCGGCTCGAGGGGCCCGGACAACCATCCACGGGAGGATCAGCGGCTTGGCCACGGCGAAAAAACCCAACAACTTCTTCAGGGGACCCTGGTTCTGGGTCCTTCTGGCCGTTCTGGTCCTCTTCCCCGTCGTGGGCTCCCTCACGACCGGCGCCGGCAACCGTGTGGACACCAATGTCGGGCTGCAGCTGCTGCGCGACGGGCAGGCCTCCGAGGCCAAGATCTACGACGGCCAGCAGAAGGTTGAGCTCCAGCTCGAGGAGGACCTCAGCCTCGACGGCCGTGACCTGGGGCGCAACGTCGAGTTCTACTACGTCACCCCGCGCGGCGAGGAGGTCGTCGACGCGATGAACGCGGCCGACCTCGAGGGCTTCACGGACCAGCCGGTCGAGTCCAACTGGTTCACCAGCCTGCTCGGCTTCCTCCTGCCGTTCCTGATCATCCTGGCCATCTTCTGGTTCGTCTTCTCCCGGATGCAGGGCGGCGGCTCGCAGGTGATGCGCTTCGGCCGCTCCCGGGCCAAGATGTTCGACAAGGACAACCCCACGGTGACCTTCGCCGACGTCGCCGGGGCCGACGAGGCCGTCCAGGAGCTCGACGAGATCAAGCAGTTCCTGGTGGAGCGCGACCGCTTCACCGCCCTCGGCGCGAAGGTCCCCAAGGGCGTGCTGCTCTACGGCCCGCCCGGCACCGGCAAGACCCTGCTCGCCCGGGCCGTGGCCGGGGAGGCCGGGGTGCCCTTCTTCTCCATCTCCGGCTCCGACTTCGTCGAGATGTTCGTGGGCGTGGGCGCCTCCCGCGTCCGCGACCTGTTCCAGCAGGCGAAGGAGAACGCCCCCGCGATCATCTTCGTGGACGAGATCGACGCCGTGGGCCGCCAGCGCGGAGCCGGCATGGGCGGCGGCAACGACGAGCGGGAGCAGACCCTCAACCAGCTCCTGGTCGAGATGGACGGCTTCGACGCCACCACCAACGTCATCCTCATCGCCGCCACCAACCGCCCGGACGTCCTCGACCCGGCGCTGCTGCGCCCGGGCCGCTTCGACCGGCAGATCGGCGTGGAGGCCCCCGACATGAAGGGCCGCCTGCAGATCCTGCGGGTGCACGCCCAGGGCAAGCCGCTGGCGGACAACGTGGACCTCCCCGGCGTGGCCAAGCGCACCCCGGGCTTCACGGGCGCCGAGCTCGCCAACGTGATGAACGAGGCGGCGCTGCTCACCGCCCGGTCCCACGCCCAGCTCATCGACGACCGCGCCGTGGACGAGGCGATCGACCGCGTCATCGCCGGACCGCAGAAGCGCAGCCGGATCATGAAGGAGCTCGAGCGCAAGGTCACCGCCTACCACGAGGGCGGGCACGCGCTCGTGGCCGCGGCCCTGCGCAACACGGACCCGGTCACCAAGATCACGATCCTGCCCCGGGGCCGCGCGCTGGGCTACACCATGGTCATGCCCCTGGACGACAAGTACTCGACCACCCGCAACGAGCTGCTCGACCAGATGGCCTACGCCATGGGCGGGCGGGCCGCCGAGGAGATCGTCTTCCGGGATCCCTCCACCGGCGCCTCCAACGACATCCAGAAGGCCACCGACACCGCGCGCAAGATGGTCACCCAGTACGGGATGAGCGCCCGCGTGGGCTCCATCAAGCTGGGCGGGGACAGCTCCGAGCCGTTCCTGGGCCGCGACGCCGCCGGCGGGGGCCGGGAGTACTCCGAGCACACCGCCGCCCTCGTGGACGAGGAGGTGCGGGCGCTGCTCGACCAGGCCCACGACGAGGCCCACCAGATCCTGATGGACAACCGTCCCGTCCTGGACCGCCTCGCCCTGGAGCTGCTCGAGAAGGAGACGCTGAACGAGGCGCAGGTCGCGGAGATCTTCCACGACATCCGCAAGCGGGACCTGCGCCCGGTGTGGCTGTCCAAGGACACCCGCCCGCTCTCGGAGGACCCGCCGGTGGTCACCCAGGCCGAGCGCGAGGAGGCCCGGCGGGTCCACGCCCAGGACCCCGCGACGCTGGCCCCCCAGGACCAGGCGGCCGCCGCGAAGCCGGAGCACCCCCTGGAGGTCCCCGAGCGCGGCCACTCCGTGCCGCCGGGGGAGGGCGCCGGGTCCTCGAGCAGCGCCGGCACCGCCCCGGGCGCCGGCACCGACTGAGCCGGGCCTAGGATGGAGCGACAGCCGGTCGCGTCCGCCGATCCCCGTCGCGTCCGGCAGACCCGGCAGACCCCGAAGGAGGGCGCGTTGCCCCACGAGGCCCACACGCACACGCACGACCTGGCCGCGGAGGCCTTCGAGCCGCCCTATCCCGATCCCGCCCCCGCGCTCGAGGCCGGGGCCGGGGCGGTCGACCAGCCCCGCGTGGCCGCGGCCGTCCGGGAGCTGCTGCTCGCGATCGGCGAGGACCCCGACCGGGACGGCCTGCAGGGCACCCCCGGACGGGTCGCCCGGGCGTACGCGGAGATGTTCGCGGGCCTGCACCAGGACCCCGCCGAGATCCTCGGGACGACCTTCGACATCGGCCACTCGGAGATGGTGCTGGTCAAGGACATCCCGTTCTACTCCACGTGCGAGCACCACCTCGTGCCCTTCCACGGCCACGCGCACGTGGGCTACATCCCCGGCCACGACGGCATGGTCACCGGGCTGAGCAAGCTGGCCCGGCTGGTGGACCTCTTCGCCCGCCGCCCGCAGGTGCAGGAGCGGCTCACCACCCAGATCGTCGAGGCGATCGTGGAGCACCTGAAGCCCGCCGGCGTGATCGTGGTGGTCGAGTGCGAGCACCTGTGCATGTCGATGCGCGGGGTGCGCAAGCCCGGGGCGAAGACCGTCACCTCGGCCGTGCGCGGCCAGCTGCGCGAGCCCGCCACCCGAGCCGAGGCCATGAGCCTCATCCTGGGGCGCTGAGCCGGTGACCACGACCACCCGCACCGCGCACGGGGCCCTCGGCTGGGGCTCCTTCGAGGACCTGCCCAGTGGCCGGACCCTGGTCATGGGCGTCCTCAACGTCACCCCCGACTCCTTCAGCGACGGCGGGGAGCACGCCGGTCACGAGGCGGCGATCGCCCACGGGATGCGGCTGCTCGCCGAGGGCGCCGACGTCCTCGACGTCGGAGGGGAGTCCACCCGCCCGGGCTCGGAGCGGATCACCCCCGCCGAGGAGCAGCGCCGGATCCTGCCCGTGGTGGAGGCCCTCGCCGCGGCGGGGGCGGTGCTCAGCGTCGACACCCTCCACGCCGCCACGGCCGCGGCGGTGCTCGACGCCGGGGCGCACCTCGTCAACGACGTCTCGGGCCTGTCCGTGACCCCGGCGATGGTCGAGGTCGTCGCCGAGCGGCAGGCGCCCTACGTGCTCACGCACGCCCGGGGCACCCCGGCGACCATGGACGGGCTGGCCGACTACGACGACGTCGTCGACGAGGTCCTGGCCGAGCTGGAGACCCTGCGGGACCGGCTGGTCGCCGCCGGCGTGGCCCCCGAGCGGATCGTGCTGGACCCCGGACTGGGCTTCGCCAAGCGCGGGGCGCAGAACTGGGCGCTGCTGCGCGCGCTGCCGCGCTTCACCGCCACGGGCCACCGGGTCCTGGTGGGCGCCTCCCGCAAGCGCTTCCTCGGCGCCCTGCTCGAGACGGACGGCGAGGCCCGGCCCGCGGCCGGGCGCGACACCGCCAGCGCGGCGGTCAGCGCCCTCTCGGCCCACGCGGGCGCGTGGGCCGTGCGGGTGCACGACGTGCGCGCGAGCGCTGACGCCGTGGCCGTCGCGCACGCGTGGCTCGGCACCGAACCGGCGGTCCTGCGCCCCGGCGCCGCCCGGGCGGCCGCGACCGGGGGAGGGGCCCGATGAGCCGCCTGCCCCGCGAGGAGGCCGAGGGCGGGCGCCTGCGCGCCGGGGACCGGGCCGGCCGCCAGCACGTGCCGGCGGCCCCGCCGCGCGTGCCCGACCGCCGGGACCGGATCAACCTGCTGGGCATCGGCGCCGTGGGCTACCACGGGGTCCTGGACCAGGAGAAGCGCAGCGGGCAGCCGTTCTTCGTGGACCTGGTGATGTACCTGGACCTCTCCCGGGCCGGGGCCGAGGACGACGTCGCGCTGACCGCCCACTACGGCGAGGTCGCCGAGGAGGTGCGGGACATGGTGATCGGCCCGAGCGTGAACCTGCTCGAGACCCTCGCCGACCGCATCGCCCGCCGCCTGCTCGAGCGCTTCCCCCTCGAGGCGGTGGAGGTCACGGTGCACAAGCCGAAGGCCCCCATCGAGGTGACCTTCTCCGACGTGTCCGTGACGATCTACCGGGAGCGCTGACGTGGCCACCCTGGCGGTCCTCGCCCTCGGCGCCAACCTCGGCGACCGGGAGGACACCCTGCGCCGGGCCGCCCTCGAGCTCGCCGCCCACCCCCGGATCACCCTGGTCCGGAGCTCGCCCGTGGTGCGCTCCAAGCCGGTCGGCGGCCCGCCGGACCAGGGCGACTACCTCAACGCGGTGGTCGAGGTGGACACGGACCTGAGCCCCTTCGCCCTGCTCCGGGCCTGCCAGGAGATCGAGCAGCTCCACCACCGCACCCGGACGCAGCGGTGGGGACCGCGGACCCTGGACATCGACATCGTCGTCTACGGCGAGCTGCGCCTCGACGAGCCGGAGCTGACCGTCCCGCACCTGCGCGCCGCCACGCGGGCGTTCGTGCTGGTGCCCTGGGCACTGATGGACCCCGCCGCGACCCTCGAGGGACGCCGGGTGGCCGATCTGGCCCGCGAGGCCGAGGACCTCGGCGGCCTGGGCCCGGACACCGTGCCGCTGCTGCCCGCCGGGCCCGGCGGCGAGGACCGGGACTGAGGAGGCCGCGCCGTGCACGTGCTCACCGTCCCCGCCCTGCTGCTGTGCGCCGCCGCCGCCGGAGCCCTCGGCTGGACCGCCAACCGGCTCTCCACGGGGGCGGGCGGGCCGCTGCTGATCCTGCCGTGGGTCTCGCTCGCGGCCGTCGCGGCCGCCGCCGTGGCCCTGCTCGTGCTGGGCGTGCGGGTCAAGCACTACCAGGAGGGCGCGCACCCGGAGCGCTTCGACCCCCTGGTGGCGGCCCGCACCGCCGCCGGCGCGCAGGCGGCGGCCTGGGCGGGGGCCGTGCTCACCGGCTGGCACGCCGCCATCGCCGTCGACCAGCTCGCCCTGCTCTCGGTGCGGTCCGAGCAGGGGCCGCTGTGGGCGTGCCTGGCCCACGCCGCGGCGGGACTGGTCCTCGCCGTCGTCGGCTGGATCGTGGAGGGCTTCTGCAAGCTCCCGCCGGACGATCCCGAGGCCGAGGGCGACGCCGAGTACGGTAGGGGACGGCAGAAGGAGCTCCCCGAGGGAGAAGGTGGTTATGCCCGAGAGATCCCCGAACGGCGCCGTGCGCGGCCCCGCGGACGGGACGCCCGGTGACCCGGTCCCGCTGAGCAACCGGGCGATCGACCCCGACGGGCTCGTGTGGACCCGGGTCTCCCCCCGGCACGTCACGGTGACCGTGCTGTCCGGGCTGGCGGGCACCGTGTTCTGGCTCGCGGTGGTCGGGTGGCCCGCGGTGCTGGCCGGCACGGGCATCTGGTCCGGGGCCCCGCTGGGCTGGCTGCTGCTGCCGCCGGCGGTGGTCCTGGTGATCGGACTGCTCTCCGTGCTCCTGGCCCCCCGGCGGGTGCGGGCGATCGGCTACGCCGAGCGCGGGGAGGACCTGCTCGTGCGCCGCGGGCTGCTCTACCAGCGGGTCACCGTCATCCCCTACGGCCGGATGCAGTACGTGGACGTGTCGGTCTCGCCGCTGCAGCGCAGCTTCGGGCTGGCCACCGTGAAGCTGCACACCGCCGCCGTCGGCAGCCACGCGGAGATCCCGGGGGTCGAGCACGCCGAGGCGTCGCGGCTGCGCGAGCGGCTCACCGCGCGCGGCGAGGCCCTCCTGGCGGGCCTGTGAGCGCCGCCCCTGATCCCGTCCCGGCGCCCGCCCCGGCCGATCCGTGGCACCGGGTCCATCCGCTGACCCCGGTGGTCAAGGGGTGGCTGGCGATCCTCGTGCTCGCGGGCGGCTTCGTCAACATCGTGCTCGACGACCTCGTGAGCGCCTACTTCGGCGGCCGGGACTCCCCGGCCCCGGACTTCGACCCCGGCCGGGTGGACACCGTGTTCTGGTGGGTCCTGGCCGGGATCGTGCTGCTCGTGCTCCTGGTGGCGGGCGCCGTCGTGCTCGTCGCCTGGTGGTTCACCCGCTACCAGGTGACGCCCGAGCACGTGCGGGTGCGCTCCGGGGTGCTCTTCCGCCAGGAGCGCCAGGCTCGCCTGGACCGGGTGCAGGCCATCGACATTCACCGGCCCTTCCTGCCCCGCCTGCTGGGCCTGGCCGAGCTGAAGTTCGAGGTGGCCGACGCCGGGCAGTCCGCGGTGTCCCTGTCCTACCTCACGCACGACCGGGCCCGCGCGCTGCGCGGCGAGCTGCTGGGCCGGCTCGGACTGGCCGCCGCCCCGGGAGGCCCCGCCGGCGCGG
>NZ_LDNX01000144.1:0-1414 GCF_001027955.1 Kocuria sp. SM24M-10
TGGAGCGGCTGGGAGAGCCTGGGCGGCCGGTGCCGCGGCGGCGTGGGGGTCTCCTCCTGGGCGCGCAACCGGCTGGACTGCTTCGTGCTCGGCACGGACGACGCCCTGTGGCACAAGTGGTGGAACGGGCGCCGCTGGAGCGGCTGGGAGAGCCTGGGCGGCCGGCTGCGGTACAACCCCTCCGCCGTGTCCTGGGACCGGGACCGGATCGACTGCTTCGGCATCGGCCGCGACGACGCCCTGTGGCACAAGTGGTGGAACGGGCGCCGCTGGAGCGGCTGGGAGAGCCTGGGCGGGGTCTGCCGCGGCGGGACCGGCGCCTCGTCCTGGGCCAGGGGCCGGCTCGACTGCTTCGTGGTCGGCACCGACGACGCCGTGTGGCACAAGTGGTACGACCGCCGCTGGAGCGACTGGGAGAGCCTCGGCGGGCGGGTCAAGCACAACCCCTCGGCGGTCTCCTGGGCCCGCGACCGGGTCGACGTGTGCGCGATCGGCAGCGACGACCGCCTCTACCACAAGTGGTGGGACTGACCCCTCCCGAGCGCCCCGGCCCGGGCCCCGTCACCGGGGTCCGGGCCGGGGCGGTCGCACTCGTCGCCGGGCGCGACATGTCGTTGACTTCCCCGGGGCCGCGGCCCAGCATGGCGGTGAGCGCACGGCGCGGACATCGTGCCTGGTCAGCCGGGGGGAGACAGCTCATGGGCGAGCGGGGGACGATCGCGCTGCGGCTGCTGGGGAGCTGGGACGCCACCGTGCGGGGCGCCCGGGTGCCGACGGGATCGCGGCAGCAGCGGCTGCTGGCGGCCCTGGCGATCCACGGCCCCCGGTCCCGGGCCTACCTCGCCGGGCTGCTGTGGCCGGAGGTCCCGGAGGACCACGCGCTGGGCAGCCTGCGGGCGGCCGTCTTCACGCTGTCCCGCCGCATGCCGGGGGCGGTGGTGTGCCAGGGAGGCACCCTGGCGCTGGCCGAGACGGTGGACGTGGACCTGCACCACCTGCTCGAGCTGGTGCGGCGGCCGGTGGCCTCCTGGTCCGCGGCACGGGACGACGCGTGGGTGCTGGACCGCCCCGGGGTGCAGCTGCTGCCGGGCTGGTACGACGACTGGGTCCTCGCCGAGCAGGCGCGGCTGCAGGAGCTCTACGTCAACGCCGTGGAGGAGCGGGCCGAGTTCTGCCTGGCGCACGGAGACGTCCACCGCGCCCTAGCCCTGGCCCGCACCGTCCAGGACGCCGCTCCCCTGCGGGAGAGCGCCGTGTGCCTGCTGATCCGCGCGCACCGGGGCCTGGGCAACGAGACCGAGGCGCGGCGGACGTTCGAGGGCTTCCGCGCGCTCGTGGCGCGGGAGCTGGGCGAGCAGCCCTCCGACCGCGTCCGCGGGCTGCTCCAGCCGCTGCACGGGGCCTGACGCACCGG
>NZ_LDNX01000145.1:0-8742 GCF_001027955.1 Kocuria sp. SM24M-10
CAGTAGATGGTGCGGTCGCCCGAGAACGACTGCCGGCACCCACGCCCGGCCAGCCCGCACACCTCGTCGGTCGTCGGATACCCGTAGACCCCCGTCTCGCGCCCGCCGAGGACCCACTTGCTCCCGATCGCCCCGTAGGTGTTCACCGTGCGCGCACCGGTGGAGGCAGTCCAGTAGATGGTGCGGTCGCCCGAGAACGACTGCCGGCACCCACGCCCGGCCAGCCCGCACACCTCGTCGCCGAGTGGCCAGCCCAGCAGGTCCACATCCCCGTCGGACAGCCACTTCTGGCCGATGGCGCCCCGGACCTGCACGAAGTGGGCCCCATGAGCCGCGTGCCACAGTACGACGCCGTTCTGGTGCGGCCACTCCCAACCGCCCTTCCACGGGCGCATGTCGGCGGTGGGTCCCCCGGAGCGGGCCGCCACCCGGACGGCGGCGGCCTCCAGGGCCTGCCGGGCCTCCGCCGGGACGTCCGTGGTCACGTCCGCCTGTGCATCCGCCGCACGGGCCCCCTCGGACGATTCGGTCGCCGGCCCGGTCGAGGGAACCGCTGCGGGTTCGCTCGCTGGCTCGGGCAGCGCCTCCGGGGTGGGCAGCGCCTGTTCGGCGGGCCCTGTCGAGGGGGAGGGATCTGCGGAAACCCTCGGGGTCACGGTGACCACCGCGCGGGCTTCGCCACCGGTGGCGTCCCGCAGGGCGTAGCCGACCTCCACGGCACCGGCCGGCGCGTCCTCGGCCGGGGTCAGCGCGAGCACGGGGTGCTCGGGCGGCAGCCAGCCCTCGGGCAGCTCCGCGGGCGCCGTGCCCGGGGTGATGACGCGCAACGACCCGACGTCCGTGCGCAGCTCGTCCGCGAGGGCGTCCTCGCCCCGGGGGGCGGAGGGGTCCACGAGCAGCAGCCTCACCTGCGCGGGGTCCAGGAGCCCGTCGTTGGCCAGGACGTCCACGGCCGCCGTGCGGCCCGGGCCGGCCGTGGCCATCGCATCGTCGACCGGATCGAGCGGCGCCGCCGTAGCGGTGGTCGTGGCGGTGGCCGTCGCGGTCCCGTCCGTTGCCGCAGGAGCCGTCGCCACGTCCGGCGCGGGGGACGGCGGAGCCGCGGACGCGCCGGGGGCACCGGCGAGGACGACGGCGAAGCAGGCCGCGAGGGCGGCGGGGATGCGCAGAGCTGAGATCTTCATGGGGGTCCCTCGCTGGGGTCAGTCGGTGAACTCGACGTAGTGGTCGGGGGTGGTGTTGTCGAAGACCCGCACGGCCAGGTCGGCGTCGGGCGCCGCGCTGAAGGCGACGTCCAGCGAGGCGGATCCGCCGGGGGCGATGGTCGGGAAGGTCTCCATCCGCACGCCGAGCGACTCGTCGTAGGCGGGCACCGCGGGCTCGTCGCCCACGACGGCCACCGGGAAGGACCAGGGCACCGCGTCGACCGGGTCGGTGCCCGTGTTGGTGAGGGTCACGGTGAACACCTGCACCGGGGTGCCGGGAGCGGCACGGACCGGGCGCTGCCCCGTGGTCGCAAGTCGCGGCCCCTCCACCGTCCCCGCCAGGGAGTCGGTGAGCTGCTGGGTGGAGCCGAACGCGACGGCGGTGACACGGGTGGCGCTGTCGTCGTAGGGGGCCACGTCGTTGCCCGAGGGCGCGGGACTTCCCGGCCCGGCGGTGCCGGGCTCCGGGGTCCCCGACGCCGCGGGGGCGCTCGCAGCCCCGGACGGCGCCGTCCCGGGTTCCGCCGCAGCGGAGGTCTCCGCTCCGGAAGTCTCCACGGAGGTGGCCGCCGCGGGAGAGGCCGCGCCGCCCGGGTTCCCCGAGCACCCGGTCAGGGCGAGAGCGAGCAGCGCCGCGCAGACGGTCCCGGCGCGTCGGCCGCGCGACGGGAGGAACAGGGCTGTCATGGGGGACTCCTCTGCACGGTCATGGGGGGGGGAAGAACCCGACCGGGCCGGTCGTTGGAGCTCACGCTACACGGTCATTTGCATTAGTGATCGGCATGACGTGGTGTGGCGCGAACACCTTGCGGCAGCGGGCCCAAGCCGAGACGGGACTGGCCGGGCTGGGGAGCACAACCTCCGACGACTCGATGTGCCGCCACACCGTCCGGCAGCCGGACAGCCTGATCATGCCGGACGCGACCGTCGACGACCGCTTCCGCGAGATCGTGTTCATTCGCCGGGACCCGCACGTGCGCTTCTACGCCGGCCACCCGCTCCGGGCACCGGGCGGGAGCAGGTCGGTTCGCTGTGCCTGTTCGACACCCGGCCGCGCCGGCTGCGCGCCGACCAGCAGTCGCTGCTGCGGGAGCTGGCCGCCTGGGTCGAGCGGGAGCTGGAGCTGAAGCGCGAACCGGACCGCGCCGCCGAGGTCCAGCAGATCCTGATGCCGCGCACGGCCCCGCACGTGGCCGGCTACGAGCTGGCCGGGCGCTGCGCGCCGGCCCGGGAGATCGGCGGCGACTTCCCCCGCGTGGCAGCCCGTGGACGGCGGCCGGATGCAGCTGCACGTGGCCGACGTCATGGGCAAGGGGATCCCGGCCGCCCTGATCGCGGCCTCCGTGCAGGCGCTGCTCGTGGGCGCCGTGCAGCTCAACGACCAGCAGACCGCTTTCGCGCGGGCCGCCGCCTCGGCGGACCTGCTGAGCGGTACCGGAGCCTTCGTCATCGCGTTCTCCGCCCGCCCTCGGACTCGGAGATCAGGAGACGGATTCGGGACACCGTGCCGGAAGAGTGTCGCCCGGTGTTGCGGAGCAGGTCCAGCCAGGCCCGGCCACGTGCACAACGACGAGCGGGTGCGGGCGGCGGCCGACGATGGATGGCGCAGAGGCGCTCTGGGGGGGCAGGGGGGGCGCCCATCGTCACCACGGCCGGCGCCGAGGAGGTGATCCCAGCGGCGACCGGCCGGACGCGCCGGAGGGGTCAGACGGCGGGGTAGTCCGGGGCGGGCCCCAGTCCGAAGTACTCCTCGAGGGTGTCCAGCTCGGCGGATCCCTCCGCGGCGGCGTCCGCCTGCAGCTCGGCCAGGAGCTGCAGTCCGACGTAGCGCAGGTGCCAGGGCTCGTAGGCGTAGCCGGTCCACTCCTGCCGATCCTCGGGGCAGCAGACGACGAAGCCGTGACGATGGGCGTTCTTCCGCACCCAGTCCCCCACCGGGGTTCCCTCGAAGCAGTCCTGCACGGCACACTCGCCGTCGGCGTTGCCGACGTCCATCGCGAGCCCGGTCTGGTGCTCGCTGTGGCCGGGGCGGGCGGCGATCGTGTCCGCCGTCTCCTGGCCGTACTGCTGGACGTAGCTGCCGTAGAGGCTCGCCTGCTCGGCGTGGGAGCGGTGACCGCTCACCGGCACGATGTGCACGCCGTCCGCTCTGACTGCGCGGGTCATCCGCTGGAACGCCTCGGCCGCCGTCGCCTGGAGACGCTCGGACTGCACGCGCTTCAGCTGGTCGGGCACGTACGTCGCCGGGTCCGGCTTCCGGTGCTTGTTCACCACGACCTGCAGGCTGTGCGCCGAGTCGATGTCGTGGTCCGCCGGCGCGGCATCCGCCGGCGCGACGAGTACCGCCGTCAGGGCGATCGACACCGCTGCCCCCGTGATGCTGCCCGGTCCTCACATCGCTCCCACGCCCCCACGTGTCCGGAAATCCCGCTGCGTCGGGCGCTCAGCCTGGCCGGCCCGGGCTCGGACGGGTCGTGCCCGGCGTCCCGGGAGGTCTTGGAGCCCACGGGGCGGGCGAGCCGCCCGGGAAGGGCGCGGGGCCGAGCCGCGCCCTCGCGGGACGCGGGCGGCCCCGGGTGCGGCCCGGCACGGCCTCCGGGTGCGGCTCCGACCGGCTCAGTAGTGGTGGTCGTCGCGCTCGTTCTCGTGCTGGTGCTCGCCCTCGGCGTGCATGCGGTCGTGGTGCTCGCGGCTCTCCGCGTCGTCGTGGTCGACCCAGTGCCACCGGTCGTGCGTCTCGCAGCGGTACCAGTGGTCCTCACGGTCTTCGCGGTCCTCACCCGTGCTCGCGCCGACGCCGTCCCGGTACTCGTCGTCGGGGTCCCGATCGTGGTCGTGCCGCTGCTCGTCCCGGTCGGAGCGGTGGTAGCCGTACCAGCGCTCGTCGTCCTCCCCCTGGTCGGCCCGGTCCCCGTGGCCGTTCCCGTACCGGTCGTCGTTCCCGTACCGGTCGTCAGGGTCGTTCTCGTACCCGTCGTCAGGGCCGCTCCCGTCGCCGTGGCCGTACCGGTCGTCGGGGTGTCCGTCGCCGTACGCACTGCCGTGGTCGGTGTCGTCGTCGCCCGGACCCGCGACCGCAGAGGTGGCCGCGCCTCCGAGGAGGAGGAGGGCGGCCAGCACCGTGCCGGCGAGGGTCTTCCGCAGTGGATCCATGGCTGCTCCTGATGGGCATGACGGCGGGTGGCCAAGCGGTGGGTGTGCACAGACCTGGGTCAGAGATCTCGCCCGGACAGCAGGCATGAACACCGTAGGAGTGTCCCGGGTCACAGTTCAAGGCCGTGGGCGGGGCGGGCGGCGGCACGGTTCCGGCTCGCGGCAGCATGGCGGCGACAGGCCCTCCCGGCCCTTCACCGGCGCGTTCGGGGTCGTGGCCCGCACCGCGGGACGGAGGCCGCTGAATGGGCGCTGACCAGGGCGTTCGCCCCATTGTCCCGCAGCGTCGCCGTGGGTCGGCGATACGCGCGGACAGACCCCGTGGGCCCGGGCCACGGGCGGCCTCGGTGAGAGGGCGTCCCGTTCCGAGACCTCGCCGCAACATGTGACGTCATGAGCGGTCGCTGTCGCAACGACCGTGTGCTGTGGAGCCCCCTACCGGATTCGAACCGGTGACCCCCTGTTTACAAGACAGGTGCTCTGGCCAGCTGAGCTAAGGAGGCGGGTGGTCCCGGGGTGCCGCGCGCGGCACCGGCGACCGGGGTCCCAGGATATCGGACGTCTCCGAGGACCCCGAAATCCCTGCGCCCTCGGGCGGAGCGGCGGCGCCGCACCCCGCAGGGCGCGGCGCCGCCGCTCCGTCCGAGGGCGGGACACCTACTTCTGGTCCGCCAGGGCCTCGTCCAGGGCGTCCTGGAACGCCTCGTTGCCGAGCCGCTCACCGTCGATGAAGACCGTCGGGGTGCCGGAGACGCCGTTGGCCAGGGACTCCTGCGAGACCACGTTGACCATGGGGCGCCAGGTGTTCTCCTCCAGCGCGGTCGCGATGTCCGCGCCGTGCGTGGCGGCGATCTCCACGAGCTGCTCGTCGTCCAGGCCACCGGTGCCCTGGTGCGAGAACACCTCCTCGACGAAGGCGAGGTACTGCTCCGTGGAGACCTGGTTGCCCACCTCGTAGGCGGCGGCCGCGGCGCGGGAGGAGTACTGCGTGGGCGTGGCCCGGTCCAGGAAGTTGAGGTTGCGGTACTCCAGGGTGATGTCCCCGGACGTCACGGCCTCCTCGAGGGCCTCACCGTTCTCGGTCTCGAAGTCGGCGCAGTGCACGCACTCGAAGTCCTGGAAGATCACGACCGGCACGGGCTCGCCCTCGCCCGCGGGCTCGACGCCCGGCGGCACCGCGGAGTCGTCCGGGGTCTCCGGCGCCTCGGGGACCTCGCCCAGATCGCGCTGGTCCACCTCCGACTCGCCGGTGCGGATGCCGTCCGCGGTCAGGACGGTGCCGCCCCACTGGTTGGCGGAGGCGGGCACCGGACCGGCCTCGGGGATCTGCTCGGCCCGGTTCTGCGCCACGACCACCCCGATCACCGCGAGGATCACGAGGACCAGGGCGAGGATGCCGAACTGCAGCAGCCGGCGGGACCGCTTGTCCTGGCGGGCGTGCTGGTCGGCGAGCTGCCGGGCGCGCTCGCGGGCGGCGTCGCGGTTCCGGGGGTCGGGGGTCGTGCTGCTGGATGCCATGGGTCCTCTTCGAAGAATCCTCGGGGGCGGATGCGGACGTGTCGTCGCTCAGATTATCGGACCCCCTCGCGGCCCGCCGACTCAGGAGATCCCCAGGCAGAAAGGGGAGCACACTGACGAATAGACTGGGGCGCAGGACGATGACGCCCCACCGGAAGGACCCCTCGTGAGTGCAGAGCAGACCCCCACCGCCTCCTCGGCAGATCTGGAGGAGGCGCCCGAACCGCGCACGGACGTCCCCCAGGACACCGGCTTCGACTTCGTCGTGGTCTCGAACCGGCTGCCGGTCGAGCGCGTCGTCGAGGACGGCACGTCCTCCTGGCGCCGCTCCCCCGGCGGCCTCGTGGCCGCCCTGTCCCCGGTGATGGCCCGCAACACCGGCGCCTGGGTGGGCTGGCACGGCGCGGCCGACGAGACGCTGGAGCGCTTCGACCACGACGTCTTCCACCTGGCGCCCGTCCCGCTCTCCGGCGCGGAGGTCGAGGCCTACTACGAGGGGTTCTCGAACGCGACCCTGTGGCCGCTCTACCACGACGTCATCGCACCCCCGGAGTTCCACCGCGCCTGGTGGAACACCTACCGCCGGGTCAACCGCCGCTTCGCGGAGCGGACCGCCGAGGTCGCCGCGCAGAACGCCACGGTGTGGGTGCAGGACTATCAGCTGCAACTGGTGCCCAAGCTGTTGCGGGACCTGCGCCCGGACCTGACCATCGGCTTCTTCAACCACATCCCCTTCCCCCCGCTCGAGATCTTCGCGCAGCTCCCCTGGCGGCGAGCGGTGCTGGAAGGGCTCTCCGGCGCCGACCTCATCGGCTTCCAGCGCCCGGGCGACGCCCAGAACTTCCAGCGCTGCGTGCGCCGGTTCCTGGACGTGCCGTTCCGGCAGGGCCGCGCCCGGTTCGGCACCGACGACGCCGCCTGGACGGTGCGCGCCCAGTCCTACCCGATCTCCATCGACGCCGAGGCGATCCAGGAGCTGGCCTCGCGCCCGGAGGTCAAGGAGCGCGCCCGGGAGATCCGGCACGAGCTCGGCGACCCGGAGACCGTCTTCCTCGGGGTGGACCGGCTCGACTACACCAAGGGCATCCTGCACCGCATCAAGGCCTACGGGGAGCTGCTGCAGGACGGGAGGCTGACGGTCGGTCCGTCGGTGCTGGTGCAGGTGGCCAATCCCTCGCGGGAACGGGTGGAGTCCTACGTCCAGCTGCGCGAGGACGTGGAGGGCCTGGTGGGTCATCTCAACGGCCAGCACGACACGATCTCGCACACCGCGATCCGGTACCTGCACCACGGCTATCCGTTCGAGGAGATGGTGGCGCTCTACCTCGCCACCGACGTGATGCTGGTGACCTCGCTCCGGGACGGCATGAACCTGGTGGCCAAGGAGTACGTCGCGGCGAAGACGGACGGGTCCGGCACCCTGGTGCTCTCCGAGTTCACCGGCGCCGCCGAGCAGCTCAAGCAGGCGCTGCTGGTGAACCCGCACGACATCGACGGGCTCAAGGACGCGATGCTGCGGGCCAAGGAGATGCCGGCGGCCGAGGCGAAGAAGCGGATGCGCGCGATGCGGCGCCAGGTACTGGGCAACGACGTCAACGACTGGTCGGAGGCGTTCCTGCGGGACCTCGCCGGCACCCGTTCCGGTCGCACGACCGGCGACACCACCGAGGAGGAGCAGTGACGGACACGCACGACGACGCTCGGCCGGCGCTCGAGCAGGCTCTCGACCGGGCGGCCGCGGCCGAGACGCTGCTGGTCGCCCTGGACTTCGACGGCACCCTGGCCCCCTTCACGGCGGACCCCGGCGACAGCCGGGCGCTGCCGGAGGCGCAGACGGCCCTCGAGCAGCTGCTGGGGCTGGACCGGACCTACGTGGCCGTCATCTCGGGGCGGCCCATGCACTTCCTGCGCGCCGTCGTGGACCCGGACGGCCGGATGCTGCTCTCCGGCTCGCACGGGGCCGAGCTGCACCTCGACGCCCTCGGAGGCGCGGCGGCGGACTCGGAGCTGCGGCTCTCCCCGGCCCAGCAGGACCTGCTCGGCCGGGCGACCGAACTCGTGGAGGCGCAGGTGGCCCGGTACCCGGGATCCCGGCTCGAGCTCAAGCCCACCGGGGCGGCGTTCCACACCCGCACGATGACGGACCAGGCGTCGTCCGCCCGCGCCGAGCAGGAGATGATCGAGGCCTTCGAGCAGCTGGACGGACTGAAGGTCACCCCGGGCCAGCACGTGGTCGAGTCCTCGGTGCACTCCGCCACGAAGGGCGAGGGCATCACGGCGTTCATGCAGGCGACCGGTGCGGAGGTCACCCTCTTCGCCGGCGACGACGTCACGGACGAGAACGCCATGCGAGAACTCGGCCCGGACGATCTCGGCATCAAGGTGGGCAACGGTGAGAGCGCGGCGGCGCACCGGGTCGCGTCCCCGGCCGAACTGGCCGGAGTGCTCGCCCGGCTGGCTGAGCTGCGGAGCACCGCTCTGTCCTGAGCGCGGGCGCCGCCGAGGCCGCGGCGGCGCGTCGATGGGACGCCGGTGGCGCCGGAGGCATGACCGTGATTAGGATCACTGTGGCCCCCGTCACCTGTGGGGGTTGCTCTTCTCCTTCGGATCGTCCGGCACGTGCCTGCCGGGAAAGAGGCTTGTTCCATGTCTGCTGTGCGCTACGCGAATGTCACCTGTCAGTACCCGGGGGCCGAGCGGCCCTCGGTCACCGATCTGGACCTGGAGGTGGCCGACGGGGAGTTCCTGGTCCTGGTCGGACCCTCCGGGTGCGGCAAATCCACCACCCTGCGGATGCTGGCCGGCCTGGAGGAGGTCACCGCCGGGAACATCTACATCGGGGACCGCGACGTCACCGACGTGCCCT
>NZ_LDNX01000146.1:0-14342 GCF_001027955.1 Kocuria sp. SM24M-10
GAACCTGGACGCGAAGCTGCGCGTGCAGACCCGCACCCAGATCGCCTCCCTCACCCGCCGCCTGGGCGTCACCACCGTCTACGTCACCCACGACCAGGTCGAGGCGATGACCATGGGCGATAGGGTCGCCGTGCTCAAGGACGGGGTGCTGATGCAGGTCGACACCCCCCGGGCCCTCTACGACCGGCCCGCCACCGAGTTCGTCGCCGGGTTCATCGGGTCCCCGGCGATGAACCTCTTCCGCTCCCCGGTCACCGACACCGGGGTGAGCCTGGGCACCCTGGCCATTCCGCTGAGCCCCGCCCAGCGGGCGGCACTGACCGGCAACCAGGTCACCGTCGGGATCCGCCCCGAGGACCTCACCCCGGCCGGCGAGGGGCAGGGGCTGCCGATCGTGGCCGATGTGGTCGAAGAACTCGGCGCCGACGCCTTCGTCTACGGCCACCTCGCCCCGGTCACCGCCGCGAACACCATCGTGCAGATCGACCCCACCGCCGAGACCGACGGAACCGGCGAGGACGCCCCCGCCGCCCACGAGATCGTCGTGCGCGTGGAGGGCCGCACCCCACCCAAGGCCGGATCCACCATCTGGGTCACCCCCACCCTGGACCACCTCCACCTCTTCGACACCACCACCGGCACCCGCCTGCCCGACTGACCACCCCCGGCACCACACGCAGCGGCGCCCTTCCCCGACGGGGAAGGGCGCCGCTGCGTGTGCGGGTCAGTCGGCCGGGTGCCGGGCGAGGATCTCCTCCACGACCCCGGGCTCGGCCTCGCGCAGGTCCCAGCTGCCCGTGCGCTCGTGGTACTCCTGTGCCGCGGCCGTGACGTTGAACCGGCTGGCGTCGCGGGGCGGGTCCGAGTGCTCGAGCACGTGGATGAGGTGCGTCTCCGCCTGGGCGAGAGCCTGAGGGTCGTGCATGGCGTGTTCCTTTCGGTATGGGCCGGGACGCCGTGCGCGCCCGGCCCAGAATTGACAGCCGACTGATGAATTCTAACCGAACGGGCGCCCGGACGCACAGGGACGAGCCCCGCGGAAGCGGAAAGGAGGACGGACCGGACCCACGGGAGACGCACGGGCGGAACGTTTACAGATGCGTAACTCCGACGCACCTCGATGCAACACATGTTGCATAGCCTCGGTCGCACGATCACCGGATTCCACACCGGGCGGCTCTCCTCCGCCGCGCCGTGGAACCGTGCTCCGCCCGTTCCGCGACGCGCACGTGCTCGCGCGTCCCACAGGAAGAAGGTCTGCCGTGCACCCTGACCCGGTCACCACCCCACGCTCCCGCCGTCTGCCGGCCACGGCCGTGGCTCTCGCGAGCGCCCTCGCGCTCACCGCGTGCGGCGCCGCGGCAGAGCCCCCGGCCGAGACCGGCGCGGGCGAGTTCGGCACCCTGGACGTGAACCTGTCCTGGATCAAGAACGCCGAGTTCGCCGGTGAGTACTTCGCGGACGCGGAGGGGTACTACACCGAGGCGGGCTTCGACTCCGTCAACCTGATCTCCGGCGGTCCCTCCGGAGCGTCGACCGAGAGCATGGTGCTCGCGGGCAGCGCCCTCGTGGGCACGTCCTCGCCGCTGGGGGTGGCCCCGCCCATCGCGGAGGAGGACGCCCCCCTCAAGATCATCGGCACCACCTACCAGAAGAACCCGTTCACGATCATCTCCCTGGGCGACGACCCGATCGAGACGCCCGAGGACCTGGTGGGCAAGAGCATCGGCGTGCAGTCCGGCGTGAACGAGACTCTCTTCGACGCCCTCTTGGAGGTCAACGGCATCGATCCCGGGGACGTCGAGAAGGTTCCCGTGCAGTACGACCCGCAGCCCCTCGTCAACGGCGAGGTGGACGGGTTCTTCGGGTACTCGACCAACGAGGCGATCACCCTGGAGCTCGCGGGCGAGGACGTCGTCGGACTGCCCTTCGCGGACCACGGGCTGCCGTTCGTCGCGGAGTCGTTCGTGACCACCCAGGACGCCATCGACAACGACCGCGAGGCGCTCAAGGCGTTCCTGGAGGCCACCGTTCGCGGCTGGAAGGACGCCGTGGCCGCCCCGGAGGAGTCCGCCCGCCTCGCCGTGGAGGAGTACGGCGCGGACCTGGGCCTGGACATGGCCAAGGAGACGCGCCAGGCGGAGATCCAGAACGAGGAGCTGGTGGTCTCCGCGGACACCGAGGCGAACGGCCTGTTCACCATCTCCGACGAGCTCGTCGCCCAGAACGTCGAGGTCCTCGGCGTGGCCGGCTACCCCGGGCTCACGGCCGAGGACGTCTTCGACCTCTCGCTGCTCGACGAGGTGTACGAGGAGAACCCGGAGCTGCTCGAATGAGCAGCACGGCGCCCGTCCGCGGCCCCGGTCCGCACACCGCCACGGCAAGCGGCATCGACCTCAACGGCCTCACCAAGGTCTTCCGGTCTGGCCGGAGCACCGTCACGGCGCTCGACGACACCCGTCTGCGGACCGAGCAGGGCTCGTTCCTGTCCCTGCTGGGCCCCTCGGGGTGCGGGAAGTCCACGATCCTGCGCATCCTCGCCGGCCTCGAGGAGCCCAGCGCAGGAGAGGTGCTCGTCGACGGGCAGAGCCCGGCCGAGCTTCGCCGCTCGCACCGGCTGGGCATCGCCTTCCAGGACGCCGCCCTGCTGCCGTGGCGATCGGTCGAGGCCAACATCCGCCTGCCGCTGGAGGTCTCCGGTCAGCCGGTGCGCGAGGAGTACATCCAGGAGCTCGTCGACCTGGTCGGGCTGACGGGCTTCGAGAGGTCCAAGCCCGCCCAGCTCTCGGGCGGGATGCGGCAGCGGGTCTCGATCGCCCGTGCCCTGGTCGTCCAGCCCTCCGTGCTGCTGCTCGACGAACCGTTCGGCGCCCTCGACGACATGACCCGGCAGCGGCTCAACCTCGAGCTGCTGCGGATCTGGACGGAGAAGCCCGCCACGACGCTCATGGTCACCCACGGGATCTCCGAGGCGATCTTCCTCTCGGACGTCGTCGCCGTCATGTCTCCCCGGCCGGGTCGGATCAAGGAGGTCATCGACGTCGACCTGCCCCGCCCCCGCACCCCGGCCATGATGCGCACCCCGGAGTTCCACGCCCTGCACGACCGCGCGTCCGAGCTGCTCTTCGGCGCGCCCGGCGACGAGGAGTGAGATGACCACGCACGTGCCGGCGCCCGCCTCCCCGGGCGCCCCCGAACCGCCCCCGACCACGGCCGTGCGCCCTGCCGGCCGCCGGGGCGCCGGGACCGCCGGGCGGCAGAAGCTCCCGCCGTGGATCGTCGCCGCCCTCGGCGTGGTCTCGACCGTCGCGGTGTGGTGGCTCGGCGCGGCCACCGTCCTGGGGGGCGTGGGGGCGGGGGACGGCACCGGCGGCGGCGCCGTCCCGACGCCCCCGGCGATCGTGCGGCAGATCGCCTCCGACGGCGCCGGCTTCTACTGGGCCAACGCCTCGGTGACGATCGTGGAGGCCGCCCAGGGGTACCTGGGCGGCAACGCGGCCGCGGTGCTGCTGGCCGCGGCGGCGCTGCTGCTGCCGTTCACGGAGCGCCTGGCCACGCAGATCGCCGTGGTGAGCTACTGCCTGCCGATCGTGGCGGTCGGACCGATCATCTTCGTCGTCGTGGGGCCGCCGCGCTCGGGCGAGCCCTCGGGCACCGCCGTGACCCTGGCCGCGATCTCGGTGTTCTTCACCACCTATGTCAGCGTGCTCGCCGGCTTCCGCACCGCCGAGCGCTCCACGCTCGACGTCGTCACCGTGGCGGGGGGCTCGCGCTGGGACCAGCTGGTCAAGGTCCGGCTGGTGTCGGCCCTGCCCGGTGTGTTCTCCGCCCTGAAGATCGCCGCGCCCGCGGCTCTGCTCGGCGCGATCCTCGGTGAGTACGTGGGAGGCGTGGACCGGGGCATGGGCCCGGCCATGGTCAACGCCCAGCAATCCCTGGAGGTCGCCCGGGTCTGGGCCGTGGCCCTCGTCTCCGGCGGCCTGGCCTTCCTGGCGTACGCGCTGGTGGGCACCGTCGCACGCTTCGTGACACCGTGGTCCTCCGGGGGCCGGGAAGTGGGGCGCTGACATGTCCGTGACCATGACGGCGGTCCGCGCCGGCAAGGACCTGGGCCGCGGGCTGGTGAACCTCGTCGTCTCGATGCTCGCCGTCGCCGCGGTCTGGCTCCTGCTCCTGCGGGTCTTCGGCGTGACGTCCTTCATCGGCAAGACGCCGCTGGACGTGTGGTCGTTCCTCGTGAGCGAGCCCGAGGCCGCGGCGAACCGGGAGCTGGTCCTCGGCCAGCTCGCGACCACCCTGGCGGACGCCGCGGTCGGCTTCGTCACCGGCCTCGTGGCGGCGCTCGTCGTCGCCACCGTCTTCGCCCTCTTCCGCGGGGTCGAGCAGGCCATGATGCCGATGGCCATGCTCCTGCGCTCGGTCCCGCTGGTGGCGATGGCCCCGATCATCATCCTCGTCTTCGGCCGCGGGGAAGCGACCGTGGCCGCGATGGGCGCCGTCGTGGTGCTGTTCCCGGCGCTGGTGACCATCGTCCAGGGCCTGCGCTCGGCGAACCCGGTGATCGTCGAGGTCGTGAAGGTCTACGGCGGCTCGTCGTCCGACGTGCTCCGCATCGTGGCGCTCCCCTCGGCGCTGCCCAGCCTGTTCACCGCGCTGCGGGTCTCCGTTCCCGGGGCGCTGACAGGCGCCCTGCTGGCGGAGTGGCTGGCCACTGGCGACGGGATCGGGTACGCCATCGTGTCGAACGTGGCCAGGGCGAAGTACGACGAGGTGTGGGCCGCCGTGGTGGTCGTGACCGTGGCGTCCATCCTGCTCTACTCGCTCGTCTCGCTGCTCGAGACCGCCGTGAACGCCCGGCGGGAAGGAGCTCGGTGACGCCCTGGCGGCCCCGGGCCATCCGCTGCACGGCCCGGGGCCGGCAGCACCCCGCAGCACCGCCCGCGGGTCAGCGCAGGTCGAGCTCGTCGAGCTCCGCGTAGAGCTCGGCCGCGCGGCCGACCCGCTCCCGGCCCGCCGCCCCGGTGGCCGCCAGCACCCCGTCGGCCAGCACGGCGACCAGGCTCATGGCGGCCGCGTAGGAGTCGAAGGGCCCCACGCTGTCGAGGGGGCACTCGACCCACAGGTCCACCGCCGCCGCGTGCCGCCGCGCCGTGCCGTCCGCGACGAGGACCGTCCGCGCCCCGGTCGCTGCGCACACCGCCACGAGCCGCTCGAAGCCTCGGGGCCGGCGCCGGAAGCCCAGCAGCACGACCACGTCGTCCTGGCCGAGTCCCACGAGCTCCTCCCCGAGGGTCTGGCCGGGCAGCGGCGCGAGCCGGACGTCGTCGCGCGCCTGCTGCAGCTGCTGCTTGAGGTGCAGGGCGACCGGATAGCTGTTGCGCATGCCGATCACCAGCACCCGCCGCGCCCCGGCGAGCGCGTGCACGGCCCGGGCGGTGCGGTCCTCCCCTGCCGGGTCCAGCGCCTTGCGCAGGTTGCGCAGCTCCTGGTCGAGGTGCTGGCCGAGCTCAGGGTCGCCGTCGGGGCCCAGGGGAACGCCCTGCTGGCGCAGCGTGCGGGCCGTCTCCCGCAGCTCCGTGAAGGACTCGAAGCCGAGGTGCCGGTACAGCCGGGACAGGGTGGCGCGGGAGACCCCGCTCATCTGCGCCAGCTCCGCCGAGCTGTACAGCGCGAGGTCGTCGAGGTGGTCCAGGATCAGGTCGGCGGCCCGCCGCTCCTGGGGCGAGAGCCCGGCGTAGTGCGCGTGGATGCGCTGTTCGATCGACACGTCTCCCACCCTAGCGACCCGGGGCGGGCGGCCGGAGGCACCCGTCCTCCCGCCCGGCGGCCGGGCACCGGTTGCTAGCATTGCCCCCTATGAAGGGTCCTCTCAGCACACCCGTCCCTCCGGCGCCGCAGGACGAGCACGGGCCCGCCGGGGGAGGCGGCCGGGTCTCCATCCAGACGGCCTTCCTCGACCCCGTGCTGCTGGAGCTGCCCTGGCACCTGCCCCTGGAGCAGTGGCCGGACGACGTGCTGGTGGCCTTCCCCCGCGGCCTCTCCCGGCACGTGGTGCGCTTCGCCCGGGCCGGCGAGAAGGTCGTGGCGATCAAGGAGACCGTGCCGCACTACGCCCGGCACGAGTACGCCACGCTGCGCCGGCTCCAGCGCATGGGCGCCCCGTCGGTGGTGCCCGACTCCGTGGTCACCGACCGGTACACCCCCGAGGGCGAGGCGCTGCCGGCCGCTCTCGTCACCGACCACCTGAGCTTCTCCCTGCCCTACCGCGCGATCTTCTCGGCGGGGCCGAGCGCGCAGACGGTGATCCTGCTCGTCGACGCGCTCGCCTCGCTGATCGTGCAGATGCACCTGTCCGGGTTCTACTGGGGCGACGTCTCGCTGTCGAACACCCTGTTCCGCCGGGACGCCGGGGCCTTCGCCGCCTATCTCGTGGACGCGGAGACCGGCGAGATCCACCCGGCGCTGAGCCGGGGGCAGCGCGAGTACGACATCGAGCTGGCCCGCACCAACGTGGCCGGGGAGATCATGGACCTGCTCGCCGGGGCGGCCGAGGAGGGCCACGAGCTCGAGGACCCCATCGACCCCTTCGAGGTCTCCGACCGGCTCGTGGCCAGCTACACCTCCCTGTGGAGCGAGCTGATGGACGAGGAGTCCTTCAGCATGGACGAGCGCTGGCGCGTGGTCGAGCGGGTGCGCCGGCTCAACGAGCTGGGCTTCGACGTCGAGGAGGCCTCCATGGACACCGTCGACGGGCGGATCCGGCTGCGCCCCCAGGTCGTGGAGCCGGGCCACCACACCCGGCGCCTGCAGCGGCTCACCGGGCTGCGGACGCACGAGAACCAGGCGCGGCGGCTGCTGACGGACATCGACCAGCTCGGCCAGACCCTCTACCCGGGCCTGCCCGACGACCTCGTGGCGCAGCTGTGGATGCGGGAGGTCTTCTCCCCCATCATGGAGGCGGTCACCCCGCCGATGCGGCGCAAGCTCGAGCCGGCGGAGATCGTGCACGAGGTCCTGGAGCACCGCTGGTTCATGTCCGAGCGCGCCGGCAAGGACGTGCCGACCCTCGCGGCCGTCGAGGACTACGTGGCTTCGCAGCTGGCCCAGCGCCCGGACGAGCGCGAGATCTTCTGAGCGCGGCGGCCCGGCACGGTCACGGGCGGTGCGCTTCCAGGACCCCCGTCAGGGTGCGGTGCACCCGCTGGGGCCAGTCCTCCCCCAGGCTGCCGTAGCGGGCCACGTGGGAGTAGGCGGAGCCGAGCACGAAGTCCAGGACGACGTCGACGTCCAGCTCGGGGCTGAGCCGTCCCGCGGCGGTCTCGGCGGCGAAGAGCTCCTTGAGCCGCTCCACGCGCGGGCGGACCAGGTGCGTGCGCAGCACCCGGGAGGTCTCCGAGTCCGGCTCGCTCAGGAGCGAGACGGCCACGCCGATGCCCATGTCGTGCAGCAGGAAGTGCAGCGCCTCGGCCAGGCCCTCGTCCCAGCTCGCGGGCGCGCTCGGCCCCTGCGGGGAGTAGGTGGACACGGCGACCTCGAGGGCGCCCTCGAGCATCTCGAGGCTGTTGGCGTAGCGGCGGTAGATCGAGGTCTTGGCCACGCCCGAGGCGGCCGAGACCGCCTCGATGCTCACCCGCTGCGGCCCGCCCTCCCGCAGGAGGGCGAGCGCCGCGGCGGTGATCTTCTTGTCCGTGCTGACGGTGCGCGGATCGGCCCGGTCGTCGTCGGCCATCGTCGCCCCTCCTGCCCGCCGCCCCTCGCCGGAGCGGTCAGACGGTCTTCCAGTCCTCGATGGGCCAGTGGTTCTTCTTCGCCAGCCGGTAGAGGGGCAGGTCGGGGTTGACGGTGTAGGGGTGGCCCATCAGCACCAGCCAGCTGGCGTCGGCGTGGGAGTCCCCGTAGCCGTAGGACCGGGTGAGGTCGTACCCGCCCCGCTCGGCGTACTTCTTCAGCCACTGGGCCCTGGCCTCGTCGACCAGGGGCGGGGTGGCCAGGTAGCCGGTCATCACGCCGTCGCGCTCGTCCATCCGCCCGGCCACGACCTCGTCGAACAGGTGGGCGAGGGGCTCCACGAGCAGGTCGATGGAGCCCGTGACCAGGACCGTGCGGTGCCCCGCGGCGCGGTGCTCCTCGATCCGGGCCAGCGCCCCCGGGCGCAGCAGGCGCCGCATGTCCCGGCCCAGCGGCCCGGCCACCTGATCGCGCACGGTCCGGGCAGGGACCCCCTCGTAGCGGCGCATGAAGGCGCGGATGAACTCGCCGCGGTCGCGCTTCTCGGCCTTCAGGTAGGTCGGGGCGCTCGAGACGAGGTCGACCGCCTCCGCCGGCCACTTCGCGAGGCCCAGGGTGCGGCGGCGCAGCTGCAGGTACTGGTGGATGACCGTGGAGTTGAGCACGGTGCCCTCGAGGTCGAAGACGGCGAGCACGTCGGTGCCCTCGCGCAGCGTCCGCCGGGGTGCGTTGCGCCGCCGGGACGCGGCCCGGAGCCGGCCGTAGGCCTTGGTCATCTCGGTCAACGCGGGCAGGTGCACGTTCTGCCAGTAGTCGGTCCAGTCGATCGACCGGACGTCGAAGGTGCGGTCCTCCGGCGTGCCGGCCGGCAGGGAGTCGTTGAGCTGGCGGGTGCGGGCGTCGTCGAAGATCATCTCGGTGCGCGTGTAGGACTGGTAGAGGTCCACGTAGGTGCGCAGGGAGCCGAGCCCGGACTGCATCTTGTGCATGGAGTTCGCCCACTCCCGGGTGCGGGAGGTCGCCGGCAGGGCCGCGGTCAGCTTCCCGCCCACCGCCGAGAGCTTCTCCTTGACCGCCAGGGAGCGCTCCACCGCGTTGTTCGCGGGGAACTTCCACTCGGGAACCCGGATCGGGTTGCCCTCGTCGTCCTGGATCGGGTGCGCGGTGAAGAACGCCAGCACGTTCTCGTACATCTGGTGGAACGGCAGCGGGTTCGAGGCGCCCGAGCACACCTGGTAGAAGCCCGGCGCGGGGGCCTCGGCCCCCGCGGGGGTGGGCGTGCCGGACGCGTCCCGGTGCCCGCCCACGGCCAGCGCCACGATCGCGTTGACCACGAAGTCGACGGGGATGACGTCCAGCACCGAGTCCGGCAGGCCGGGGAACTCCGGCAGCGCGCCCTTGGCGTAGGCCATGATCAGCGGGTCGGCGACCTTGTAGCCGTCGATCCAGCCCGGGTACGGGTGGCGCAGGGCCGACTCGATGATCGAGGGCCGCACCACGGACAGCCGGTGCCCGGCGCCGGCCCACTTCTGCTCGGCGACGCGCTCCCCCAGGGCCTTGGTGAAGGTGTAGATGTCGGTCCACCCCAGCGACTGGGCCCGGGTGCGCCCGTACTCGACGAGGCGGGTGCGCACCCACTCCTCCCGGGCCGCCTCCGCGGCGCGGGCCACGGACTTGGGGCCCTCCTTGCCGTGACCGGCGGTGGCGTCGTCGATGAGGGCCTGGAGCCGCTCCGGCGTGCGCGAGGCCATGTCGGCCTCCGCGCGGGCCCGCAGGGCGGCGTCGAACTCGGCCGCCCAGTCCACGTCGTGGTCCACGGGGGCCTCGGGGCGCAGCCCCTTCGCGATCCCGCCCACGTAGCAGGTGGAGACGTGGATGACGTGGGGGTCCTGCCCGGAGCTCAGCAGGGCGTCGTAGAGCCCGATGGCGCCGCCGACGTTCGTGCTGAACGCCTCGTGGATCGGCGGGTCGAAGGACACGGTGGACGCCGAGTGGATCACCACGTCGAACGGCTCGGTGATCCCCGCGAGCGCGGACAGGTCCCCCTCGAGCACCGCGGTGCGCTCCGCGAAGACCTGCTCGGCCCGCTCCCCCATCGTCTCCCGCCAGGTGCGGAAGGCCGGCTTGCGCAGCAGCTGCCGCAGACGCTGCGCACCGCTGGTGCTGCCCTTGGGCCGCACGACGGCGGTGACGTGCACGCCGTCGTGGGCGGAGAGCAGCCGTTCGAGCACGGCCTGCCCCAGGAAGCCGGTGGCTCCCGTCAGCAGAACGCGCGTGGTGGGGGTCTCGGTCAACGGGGGTTCCTCCGGATGATGTGCTGGTCCGCCGAACGGTGCGGTGCCGGCGGGGGCCGGGGCGGACCGGTACGACGGGCGACGACGGCGACCCGCGCGGACCGCTCCCGGTTACGCTACGGCTACCGTAGTGTAGCCTAGATCTCATGCTTACCGCTCTCGTGACGGGGGGGACGTCCGGCATCGGCGCCGCGTTCGCCGATGCCCTGGCCCGCCGTGGAAATGCCCTGGTCCTGGTCGCCCGCGACGCGGACCGCCTGGACCGGACGGCGGCCCGTCTGCGCGCGGAGCACGGCGTGCCCGTCGAGGTGCTGACCGCGGACCTCGCGGACCGCGCCGACGTCGACCGGGTGGCCGCCCGCATCGAGGACCCGCTGCGCCCGGTGGACGTGCTGGTGAACAACGCCGGCTTCTCCGTGAAGACCCCCTTCACCACCCCGGACACCGGTGCCCACGACCGCGCGTTCGAGGTCATGTGCCGCGCCGTGCTGGTCCTGTCCTCCGCCGCGGCCCGTGCCATGACGGCGCGCGGATCCGGCTGGATCATCAACGTGTCCTCCATCGCGGGCCTGATCACGATGGGCTCGTACTCGGCGATCAAGACCTACACCACCGCATTCACCGAGGCGCTGGCCGTGGAGCTCCACGGCACGGGCGTGCACGTCACCGCGTTGCTGCCCGGCTGGGTGCGCACGGAGTTCCACGAGCGCGCGGGCATCACCGGCTCCTCGATCCCCTCCTTCATGTGGCTCACCCCCGAGCGCGTGGTCGAGGAGGCCCTCGACGACGTCGCCCGCGGCAAGGTGCTCTCGATGCCGACCAAGCGCTACCGGACCCTCGGGTTCGTCCTGCGGCACCTGCCGCGGTCCGCGGTCCGCCGGCTCTCCGGAATGGTCGCCTCCGCCCGCCAGAAGGAACGGACGGCAGGATCGTGAAGCACCGCAAGCACCACGACCCGGCCCCGGTCCGGCGCTCCATCGACGGCGGGGGCGAGACCTCCGCCTCCTCGGAGCCGGCCCCGCCCGCCCCGCCCGCGTCCTCCGCGCAGCTGCAACCCGCACGGTTCCGCAATCCCCGGCGCAGGCTGGCCCGGCGGATCGCCCAGCGGATCTTCCTGCACGGGCTCGCCTACCGCACGATCCGGCGCACGGTGGTGACCCACCCGGCCGCCGAGGCCCTCGACGGCCCCTGCGTCGTGGTGGCCAACCACTCCAGCCACCTCGACGCTCCCCTGGTGCTCGGCTCCGTGCCCCCGCGCATCCGCCGGAACCTGGCGACCGGGGTGGCCGCGGACTACTTCTTCACGGCCCCGCACAAGCGGATGTTCACCGAGCTGGTCTTCAACGCGTTCCCGGTGGACCGCACCGGCACGGGGGCGAACCGCGGGCTGTCCAAGCAGCTGCTGAAGGCGGACGTCCCGCTGCTCGTCTTCCCCGAGGGGACCCGCTCCCGCACGGGCCGGATGGCGCCCTTCAAGATCGGCGCCGCGGGCCTGGCCAAGGCCGTGGGCGTGCCGGTGCTCCCGGTCGCCCTGATCGGCGCGCACGAGGCCATGCCGCACGGCAGCAAGTGGCCGCGCCCCGGCCGGCCCCGCGTGGTGGTGGCCGTCGGCGAACCCCTCGTCGCCCAGGACAAGGAGCCCACCGCGGCCTTCAACGAGCGCATCGAGTCGTCGGTGCGCGCGCTCTACGCCGAGCACCGTCCGCGCATCGACGACTGAGCACCCCCCACCCGAGAACCAGGAGAGTACTGCGCAGATGGCACACGTGAAGCACATGAAGTGGTGGGGCTGGGGCGAGGAGGGCGTGCACTTCGAGTACGCCAACAAGCCGGCCTTCGCCCCCTTCGTGAAGAAGGCCCTGGACGTCGATCTGCGCCCGCGCCAGCGGGACACCATCGACTTCTCGACGGTGAGCGTCCCGGCCTCCCGCGCGGACGACGACGTCCTGGACGCCCTGCGGTCGGTCACCGGCGCCGAGCACGTGAGCCTCGACGACGAGCTGCGCATCGTGCACTGGGCCGGCAAGTCCGTGACCGAGCTCCTGCTCACCCGGGCCGGCGACTTCGCCCGGGTGCCCGACGTCGTCGTCTACCCCGGCACCGAGGAGGAGGTCGCCGCGGTGCTGCGGCTGGCCGTCGAGCGGGACCTGGTGGTCATCCCCTTCGGCGGCGGCACGAGCATCTCGCGCAGCCTGCAGCCGGACCCCACCGAAGAACGAACGATCGTTTCCCTGGATCTGGGGCGGCTCAACCGGGTCCTCTCCATCGACGAGACCTCGGGCCTGGCCACCATCGAGGCCGGCGTCCTGGGCCCGGACATGGAGGACCAGCTCAACGCCCGCGGCTGGACGCTGGGCCACTTCCCCGACTCCTTCACGCACTCCACCCTCGGCGGCTGGGCCGCCACCCGGTCCTCCGGGATGCAGTCGGACAAGTACGGGGACATCGCCGACATCGTGCGCGGGCTGCGCGTGGTCCGGCCCGGCGGCACCGTGGTGCTGCGCCCGCTGCCGTCCACCTCCACGGGTCCGAGCCTTCGGGAGATGATCATCGGCTCCGAGGGCCGGCTCGGCGTGATCACCCGGTTGGACGTGCACGTCCACCGCCTCGCGGAGCACCGCGAGGTCATCGCGTACATGTTCCCCACGTGGCAGCAGGCGCTCACCGCGATGCACCACATCGCGCGGTCCGACGTCCGGACCACCTTCGCCCGCGTCTCCGACGCGCACGAGACCGCGTTCTCCCTGTCCACCCAGAAGGCACCCACCACGCTCAAGAAGAAGGTCACGGCCAAGGGACAGGACCTGTTGTGGGAGGTCATGCGCCGCCGCGGCTGGGACACCGACGCCATGTGCATCGGCTACGTGTGCTTCGAGGGCGAGAAGGCCGAGGTCGAGCGCCGGAAGAAGGCCGTGGCCGGCCTGGTGAAGAAGCAGGGCGCGCTGGTCCTGGGCTCGGGCCCGGGCGCCCTCTACGACCAGAAGAAGTTCGACACCCCCTACCTGCGGGACTTCCTCCTCGAGCAGAACACCATCGGCGACGTCTCCGAGACGGCCGCGCCGTGGTCCAAGCTCACCACCGTGCACAAGGCGGCCTACGACGCCGCCCACCGGGCCTTCGCCGCACAGGGCAAGACCGGGTGGATCATGTCCCACATGTCGCACTCCTACCACGCCGGGGCCTGCCTCTACTTCACGTTCGGCTACGAGATCGGTGCGGATCCGCACGGCGAGTACGCCGCGATCAAGCGCGCCGTCCAGCAGGCCTTCATCGACGCCGGTGGGACGCTGTCCCACCATCACGGCGTGGGACTGGAGCACAGCCCCTGGATGGAGCAGGACGTCTCCCCCGAGGGCGTCGACCTCATGCGCCGCCTCTTCAGCGCCACCGATCCGGGCGGCAACCTCAACCCGGGCAAGATCGTCAGCTGATCCCCGGACCCGTCCGCGCCGCAGGCCCCCCACCCGCACGGGCGGGGGGCCTGCCGCACGAGCGGGACGCGCGGCGCCCCGCAGTCCTGACGGGATCCGGCGTCGCCCGTGCTCGGCGTGGTCCCGTCGGATCCCTCGGGCGTGCGGCGCTCCAGCGGGTCACGACCCCCGCGCCGGCGGGTAGTGTCGGGGCCCTCGAGGTCTTCCCGTGACAGGACGCCTGAGAGCTCCCGTCCGCGAGAGAGCGACCGGAGCGGTGAGAGGAGATGGTGTGCCGTGCCGTCATGGTGGAGTGCGGCCTGGCCCGTGCTGGTGGGGGTCCTCGGGGCGCTGCTGCTCGTGTGGCTGGTGGTGCTCGTCGTCCTGTGGCGCGCCGCACCGGACCGCACCGGCCTCCGCGACGCGCTGCGGCTGCTGCCGGATGTCCTCCGGCTCGTCGAGCGCCTGGCCGGTGACCCCGCGCTCCCCCGCGGAGTGCGCGTGCGGCTGCTCCTCCTGCTGACCTACCTGACCCTGCCGATCGATCTGGTCCCCGACTTCATCCCTGTGCTGGGCTACGCCGACGACGCAGTGGTAGTCCTCCTCGTGCTGCGGTCGGTGGTGCGCTCCGCCGGCCCGCAGGCCGTGGAGCGACACTGGCCGGGCACCCCGGACGGTCTGGCCGCAGTGCGCCGTCTCCTGGGTAACCGCGAGAAGGGAAAAGCGGAATGAGCAGAACGTGCACCAGTATTGGCGGGGACCCAGTGCCGGGTGCGGGTCGGTAGGGACATAGGGAAGGCCCCGCAGGAGCTCCTGGGGCCCGCCCCATCGCGGTGAGCCGGTGTTCGGGCACGGGGAAAGGCCCCGTACCGGTGCTGGTGGGGGCCTGGGGGGTGTCGGTGGCGCGGGG
>NZ_LDNX01000147.1:0-85630 GCF_001027955.1 Kocuria sp. SM24M-10
ATGCCCGACACCTGGGCCGCTTACGGGCAGTGCGAAGGTCAGCAGTGCTGGTGTCTCACCCCATCCTGACGCACAGGGGGCAGCGGTGCGGTCCACTCCCCGTCCCCCAGGTCCCCGTCCCACGCCTTGGCACCGGTGGGGGCTTTACACCCGGGAGAGAACTCGACCTGGCCGCCGTCGAGGATCGTTTCCACGTAGCGCTGGGTCTCCGCGAACGGCGGCACACCCTCGTGCTGCTGCACCGCTCCAGGGCCGGCGTTGTAGGCGGCCAAGGTCAGGCGCACCAGCTGGTCGGCGTCATCGCCGGCCAGGTCCTTCACCTCGTTGCGCAGCGCTGCCATGTAGCGCCCATAGGCAGGAATCGCGTCCTCGGGATCAGTGACGTCCCCGCCCTGCCCGTAAGCGGCCCAGGTGTCGGGCATGAACTGGGCGATGCCCTGGGCCCCGGCGGCGCTGCCGGCGTGGGGATTCCAGTTGGATTCTTGCTGGAGCTGGGCAGCTACCACGCTCACCGGCAACCCGGCCGTCTTAGCGGCCTCCTCCACCAACGGTCCCCAACCGTTGGGGACATTGATCACCGTGTCCTCGGCTTCCCCGTCGGAGACGACCGCGGAAGGGGAACACGGACCGGCCGCGGCTTGCATATCGGTCACCAGGGCGATGCCGGCCACACTCACAAGGGGGGCACCTACTGCGACTACTCCCACCAATGCCAGGGCAGTAATTGCGAGTGTCGATGAGCTTTTGAACTCTTCCTCTTCCACGAGTCACCTCCTTCCACTTTTAGTAGTACCATCATGTGGTGAAAGGATAAAACAATCAAGAAGGCATGTTGGATCCATCAGGGCGTTCGCTGTCTTGAGGAAATTCGGCGCAATCAGTGGAAGGTGTGGACAATGGTCCGTATGCCAGCGCCGATTCAGCCCCAGGGCCAAAGTGACGACGTGCATCAGGCCGTCATCGCGCTCGGGAACGGACTACGGGCCGCCATCATTCACGAGCTCAGACAGGGCCCCCTGCTAGGACCCGACCTCAACGAGCGGTTGTCCCTGCCCTCGGGCACCGTGACTCCGCAGCTGGCAATCCTGCGCGAGCTCGGTGTAGTGGTGTCTGAAACCCAGACAGGCAGGGGCCGGCCGACACTCCACAGGCTCAACAAGGCGCGGATCCAAGAACTGCTCGACACGTTGGATGCCTACCTCCTGGGCGACAATCAGTCCTGATTCTGTTGCGGCACACCAACACGACGCTCTTCCCGAAGGCCCTTTCTGTCCCGCTCTTGCAAGGTGGAGCCCTACTTCAGCTCAACGTCGATGGTATGTATGCAAACGCCACGACCCCAATCGATGCGGGGGGCATTGCATCGCCGCACCCCAGAGGCAGGGACGTCAAGCATGCAGAGCTACAGGACCAGCAGTCAGATCGCATCCGTCCCCTGATCCGGGGACATGACACGCATCGGACGGCAAGCTAGGCCATACCTATCTCGGGAAACCCGGCCGACGTAGGGGGCGTCATTGGCCACCCAGCACGCATCGCGCTCGATGACGACACGCGGACTGCATGTCTGGCGCATGCGCATGCGCCGTGTAAGACTGAACCCATGAATGACTACAGGGCCCCCAAGATGCAGGGACGAAAGGTGCCGTTCAGCACGCGCCTGACTCCTGAGCAGCATCGACTCGCAGCAGAGGATGCTTCGAAGGCGGGCCTGTCTATGGCTGAGTACATCGGCGCCCTCATTGAGCGTGCTGCTGGCCGTCCCAACAAGCTCGACAATCTTCAGGAGGCGGAGCTCCCGCTCAAGAACACCGCTTAAACGACTGACGGCCCGCCGTGAAGGGCGGGCCGTCGAAGTCATCGGCTGTCTCGTGTCGCCAAACTCTCGACAGCCAGTCAACAGAAACCGGATGAGAACTGCATATGAACCCATTACCAGGGGACCGTTGTGTCCCCTAGTGTACCTGAGGCGCGTCCGCAAGTGGACCCCGCCTTACTCGACATTGCCCTTTTTTGCCCCGAGACCCCGGCCCGCCGGTTCCTGGCGCACCACCGGATCGAGTACTTCCGGTGCGGTCAGACCAAGTCGCAGGCGTTCCCGAACCGTGGGCGGCCCGCTGGTGACTTCGCGTTCATCCAGCTCAACCCGGCCGATTGGTTGAACTTCCTCGTCGTGGACGTCGATGACGAGGACGCGTTGTTGAACTTGATGCACCCGGCCGTGCCGGAGCCGACCTGGATCATCGAGAACCCGCAGACTGGTCATGCCCAGGCCGGGTGGGCGATCGAACCGGTCTACCGGGGCGAGGGTGCTCGGCCGGGCCCGATCCGCTACGCGGAGGCGGTGCAGCGGGCCCTGGACCGGCTGGTGGATGGGGATCCGTGCTTCACCCGGTACCTGGTGCGCAACCCGGCCGCTGCGTTCCCGGCCGGGCGCGTGTGGTGGGGCCGCAGAGCCAGCCCATGGTCCCTAGGGGATCTCAAGACGCACATGGCCGAGTACATCGACCCGTTCCACGACGAGGCCATCGACGGGCCCGCCACACCGGCCTGGGACCCGGGCACGCCCCTGCTGGGACAGTCCGGCATCCCGCGGGTCCCGGTGGTGGACATCGCCACGGAGGTGGGGCGCAACACCGCGGTCTTCCGCGCCACCCGTCGGTGGCTGTGGGACCAGCGGCAGGCCCGCCACCAGACCCCGAGTGAGGCCGCCTCGATCGCCCACGCGCGGGCGCTCAACGCCCAGCTGTCCCACCCCCTGGCTGATGGGGAGGTGGTGTGTCTGGCGCGCTCGGCCGTCCGCCAGGTCAACGCCGGCAAGGGACGCCCCACCTCCACCAGCGGCTCTGATGCGGCACACGAGTATCTGGCGCGGATGGGACGGCGCGGTGGGAAGGCGAGGACCGAGGCCAAGGTGCGTGCGGCGGCGGACAACGCCGGGAAGGCACGCCAGGCCCGTACCGACCGTGTGGGGCAGCTGCGGGCCCAAGCAGTGCGGTTGCGGGCGGCAGGGGCGACCTACCGGGCCATCGCTGAGGCCGTGGGGCGTACCGCCCGCACCGTGATGGCCTGGCTGAAGAACGCGCCCATCTACAACACCATGGGAGGCGGTGAAGTTCTCCAAGCAACAGGTATTGGCTCCGCCCCCGAGGTGCGATCGACCCCCTCCCCTACCCTGGATGAGCCCCCCGCTGCTGCTAACGATGAGGATGCCCCCGTGACGAGTGAACCCGCCTACCAGTGGCCTAAAGGCGTCCTGCCTGGAGAACCAGACCCGGACTTCCAGGATCAGCTCCTCCCCGAGCACCGCGGCCTCACCCTCTGGGTACCCCTGGACTACCTGGAGGATCACCCCCTTGGCTCCGGGTACTGGTCTTTCACCACTGCCTCCGCCTACTGGGAGACAGCCAAGGACGGACCGTTCCACGGCGCTGCGCTGGGTGGGCGAGAACTACACGTCACTGAATTGGGGGCCCGGGTCGGCGAACTCCACGGACTGCGCTTCCCGCACCTGACGGCCGTCACCTACGAGGTCACTCGAATCGCCGGTGAGACGCGCTGGTCAGCACGGTTCCCCGGCTACATCGTCCACTGAAGGGCGTGCCCGGGATCAGTGTGGCAGTGCTCCCAGTGTTTGTCTGACCGTTAGCTGGGCCGGTCAGGAACGCGGCCGAAGGCGGTGTAGTGCGGGAGCGAGGATCACCGCGAACATTTCCTGCAACGCAGCGAGGTCGTGATCCTCGGCCGCGGCCCGGGAGGCGGCATCGTTGACCGCCCCGGTGAACTGGGTCCAGTCCAGCCACCAGTCGGCGGCTGTGGCCGGACGATCGAAGATGAAACCCGCCGAGGGGGTGGTCAACGACACCGGTAGGAACGGCTGCGCTTCCGGGATCGTTTTGCGCAGCTCCACGGCAGCGCAGCTGCCCCGCCCAGAGAAAGTTGTCCTGGAACAAGAGACGGTGAATGGCCTGCAGCTTGGCCAGATCTCGGGTGGGTGCCGGTGGGTGGTGGAACAGCTGCCGGATGTGGGCCGTCACCGGGTCAGCTTCCGCAGTGGCGAGCTCTGTGGTGGTGCAGGCGCCGATCAGGTCGGTCAGGATCTTGGTGTGTGGGTCCAGATACGGGTCACGGTGCGGGTTGGGGACCTTACTCAAGGCCGTAGCGGGCGCGGGTGCGCCGAACCAGCTCCTCGACTTCGAGCCCACCGGCGGCGAAATGATCCAGCTCCGCCCGGGTCGCCGCAGTGACGTGAAGTCCTTCCATGGCCGCGCTGTGCACCACGGAGGCCACCTGTCGTGCCCGGTCCACCTCGAGAGCCGGCGGCAGAATGTGCTGCTGAGCCATGGAACCTCCCCGATCAATGTGTCGCGCCGCGCCATGCACAACTGTCTCCCACTCCCCCACTCCTTTTGCGTGCCTCGCCGGTCCAAGAAGATGCAGGAGTGTTGATCGGCCGGCCGCCGTTGTGATCATTGCCCCGGTCATCGATGATCCGGTGGTGTCGACGGCACTTGGCCTGGTGGTCACGGATCGCTGAGAGAGGCCGGATCTTCACAGGCCTTCCTCATGTGGAGGCTGGGTATGGCCACCTCCCGGTCGGCCGGTGCCCGACGGGCCCCCACCGCCTGGTCCGGCCCTGGTCGATATTCCAGCTCTTTATCGCGCTAGGGCACACGGGAGGGCTTACCGCGGGGTGGACCAGTACGCCTCGAGCCGGGCCATGGCGTCTTCGGGAGTCATCACGGCGACCTCTTGAGCGCTCAGTCCGACCTGGGTGATGAGGCGGCGGGCGAGCCAGTCCGGGACGGGCTCCACCGGGACCGGTTCGGGGGTGGCCTCGAGGTCAGCGAAGAGACGGCCCATGGACTTCAGCACCGTGGTGAGAGCGGTTGCCTGGGGTGAGGTGCCCAGGGCGGCGACACGGGCGGTCATCTCCTGGTAGACCTCATCATCGGATCGGGCGCCGGCGGCCCAGACCTCGGCGACATCGATCACGGTGGCCCCGACGGTGTCGGTGGTCGTTCGCCACACGATGCGCCAGTCGCGGTCGCCGACCACTAGTTTGCGGAAGCCGATAAGGTCTCCCAGTAGTGGTTCGCCGGCCTCGACGGAGCGCTCCAGCAGGAGCATTTTCTTGAAGGCCCAGCGCACGATCTGGGGGTCCTTGCGGTGCAGCCGGTGCAGATCGGCGATGGCGTCTTCGGTGAGTCGGACTACCGCCCGTGGAGCATCCGAGGTGGAGGGCCCGGGTGTGCTCACGGCCTGCCGGCGGCCAGGTCGGCGTCCAGTTCTGCCTCCAGCTGCGCCCGGTCCAGGCCGAAGGCGGTCAGTGCCTCATCCAGGGAGCCGCGCACTCCGCTGTCGGTGGCAGCACGCACGATGACTAGGGCCGCATCGCGCAGGTCTCCCTCCAGGGTGCGCAGCTGCTCCAATTGGCGGGCGCTCACAACGGCGGCCACGGTTTTGCCGTGGCGGGAGACCACAATCTCCTCCCCTGCCTCGGCGTCTTTGATCAAACCGGCCACACCGCGCTGGGAGGCCTCGGTGACCGAGATGGGATGGGAAAGATCCAGAAGAGACATACCCAAAGTATACAGTTTTCTGTGCAGTTTAGGGGTTGGTGAAAATCGCCACCGAGGCCGTCCAGAAGATCCTGCCCGCGCATGGAGGCATGATTTAGGGCCAGATCCCGGGCGGGTACGGGAACCGACTCATAGTTCGGTCGCTGCTAACCGAGGTCTGGAATCGAGACCATCGCCCAGCTGCGTGATGACGACCCGGTGGCCATCCGGGACAAGTTCTCCGTGGTGCAGATGCGCACCGTCCTGGAGCTCAATGGCTTCCCCGCCATCCCGGTGGAGGACGAGGTGGCGACCAAGCAGCAGATCCTGGACTCCCGGTCGTTCCCGGACCCGATCCACGACCCGGAGATCGTCGGGGCGGCGGTGGCCGAGTTTGCCCAACGTGCCTCCCGCCGGCTGCGGAAGGAAGGCGAGGTCACCGGGCGCTTCGTGGTGTTCCCCAGTACCTCCCCGCACCGGCCCGGACCCGAGCACAGCGTCTCCGCGCACGTGCGCCTGGCCGTGCCCACCAGCGAACCCACTCCCCTGGTGGCCGCGGCCCGCGCGGCCCTGGTGCCTAAGCTCATGCACGGGATGCAGTACATGCGCGCCGGTATTCTCTGCACAGACCTCGCCCCCGACGGAGCCGTTTCCGTCCCGCCTGGAGTACTCGAATAGCCCACCCCCTTGGGGAGCTTATCGAGGCGGTGATCGAGCGCTTCGGAACCGGCACCCTGGCGCTGGGCCGGCTTGGCGCCCGCTCCCCCCGCCCCTGGCGAAACCGGCAAGCTGACTGTCACCCGGGTATACGACCGACTGGGCGGAACTACGCACCGTCAGCTGACCCAAGACACAGGAGGGGCTGCCGCACGTTTCCTCGGCCCCGGAGGGCCTCCGAAACGCTTGCCAATGAGGAGGTTGGGGCGCCTCAGCGTCTATCCGGTGACTCGCCCGCCAGTATCGCCGTACCGCGGTGGTAATAGTAGGAATAGTACTTATAGAACTTCTATGCTGCGTAATTCTTGGTTTATTGAGCTGAAGCAATCGGCTATGGGCCATACACATCCGGCTCGGTGTCCATGCTGGCCTCTCATCCTGCGATGTGTGACTGCTTCCCCTCGGCCGCCCACATGATGGAGCCCCTGCCTGACCCAAGCCCTCCTCGCGTCATAGGGCCGTCCCGCCAACGAAATCGAGGTCCATTTGGTGGCCTCGTTTTGAGGATGCTGGACTCGAAGTCCCCTGGTCCTTGGGCCGCAACATGGACGAGCCTCGCTAGTGGTTCATGGGAACTATTCGTACTTATAGTACTTTTAGTACTAAAAGAGCTAAAATCGGTCCGGCAGCCGATCCGCCCAGATGCGCATGCCATGAAGACTCGCCGTAGAGCGGCACGTCTAGGTGCAGGGTGCTTGTTCGTTCACAGGGCGGCAACGTTTCGAGGTTGGGGATTCTTCATGTCGTAAGGACAAGGGTTCAGCGGGGCTTCCCTGTCAGTGCGACCAAGAGGTAGTGGCTCATCTCATTGTGGCCGACCTAGTTGAGTAAAGGACGTAAGTCGTGAGTACCGGCCGAACGGGACGAAGAAGATCAGCGCCATGAACTTTTCCAGATCCTGGGCCCTGACGAAAGGTAGGGCAGCGGGACGCTCGTGGCCGGCCTTCCGCCAAAATGAGAAGAACGCCGGCCGCAGACGGAGGCTGCTGACGGTGTCATCGGCACACCACAGGGTGTCGCACGCGAAGCAACTTACGCAGTGAAGCGTGCAGCTCTACCTATCACTTTTTTAGTAGTTTTAGTGGTTTTACCGGGAATGGTACTAAACCTAGTAATAGTAGGAATAGTGGTGGAGAGTGCGCCGGGGATGAGTCGTGCAGACCTTTCCTGTCATGCCTTGAACTTGTCCCTTGATGCCAGTCAGTGGCAGTAGCCACGCCAGGCCATGGTGGGCCCACAGCGTAGTCAATCTAGGAAAGGAACCTGGCCTCTTTTACTACTAATAGTACTAAAAGTAGTTTTAGTGGTGTTGCCGCGCGGCCGTTCTTTGAAGGAGAAGTTTAGTGGGCACCTGCGTGGTCGAGAAGTAGAAAAAATGAATAGTTCTCAGTGATAACAACCTCCAGCTGCCACAGAAGGTCGGTCCTGGAACCGTCTCAGACGGTGGCGTGGTCGTGGGCGCGCAGCTGGAGTAGGGCCAGGGCGGTGAGCGGAATGTTCACCCCGAGACCGGCGGCGGTGGCGACGAAGGCCCCCAGTAGGTGCTCGCCCTCATGGGGCAGTCCGGCGGTGACGTCGCGGTAGAGGGAAGAGGTGAGCCCTGAACCTGGTGTGCTGAGCATGCCCACCATGGCATCGTGCTCAGGCCCGGGCATCGGATGGCCGGCGGCCGCGGCGACCTGCTCGGTCTCGGCGATGACAGCGCGGATGAAGCGTTCCCCGTCGGGGGCGGCCACGATGTCCCCGACGGGGGCCCGCATTAGGCAGGTGATAACCCCGGCGGCGGTGATGAACGCCCACTTGTGCCACATGGCGCCCACCACGTCCTCGGCGATCGAGGCCTCCATCCCGGACACGGACAGCTCCCGGTGGATACGGCGGATCCGGTCGGTGACCCGCCCGGACAGGGAACCGAGGGTGAGGGTGGCGATCGGGTGCATTTGATGAATCGCCCCGTCGTCGGCCACGGTGGCTACCGCCTTCACAATCCCGCCCAGCACCCGGGCCGGTCCGAAGCGGTCGGTGAGCGCCTGCAGGTGGGCCATGCCGTTGAGGAAGGGCAAGACCATCGTCTCCGGGCCCATGGCGGGGGCGATCTGGTCAATCACGTCTGGCAGGGCACCGGCCTTGACCGCCACGATCACCAGATCGTAGGTGCCCTCCAGGGCCTCGGCAGTGACGGTGGCCACCGGGACTGTCTCCTCACCACCAGGCCCGACCAGGCGCAGGCCGTCTCGGAGCTGCTCGGCGCGGCGAGGGCGGACCAGGAGGGTGACGTCGCGCTCGGCCTTGATCAGGCGCGCCCCAAAGTAGCCGCCGGTGGCACCGGCTCCAGCGATCAGGATTCTCATCAGTTCGGTCCTTTCGATCCTGCCCGAGGAGGGCTTCGTCGATCCGGTCCCGGACGAGTGGCTTCTCGTCCTTGGCGAGTGTACGGAGCCTGAGGCGTGGTTCAGGTGCGATGGACTGTACCGCGGATCTTTTACCCCTAATAGTACTTTCAGTGGTTATTTCCGGTGCCGCGCTTGGGTGCAATGCTTCCCAGCCGACACGACCGAGCTCACGGCGGGATGGCAAGAATTAGACCTGGTCTCATAACTCGGTCGCCTGGCGCAGTCGGCGGAGGTTGATGAGCGTGACGGCGAGCAGGAGCAAGGGCAGCAGCGTGGCTGCGGTGCGGTCGTAACGAAGCCCGAGGCGCTTGAAGCGCAAGACCCAAGAAATGGTGCGCTCCACGACCCAGCGGTGCCGGCCCAGGTGGGTCTTGGCCTCGATGCCGCGGCGGGCGATCCGAACCTTGATGCCTCGCCGATGCAGGTAGCGGCGGCACCTCGGGTAGTCGTAGCCCTTGACGCCCTTCTGTTCGTCAAGCGGCGAATTGGACCTGGTCGGCAGCTCGGTATTGGTTGCGGATGAGGTAGTAGACCTCTCGTGCGATGTAGCGCTTGAGGCACCGCAGGATCTCGATGTTGGAATGGCCTTCGGCCTTCTTCCGTTCGACGTAGTGCTGGGTGACCGGGTCCATGCGCCAGCGGCTGATGGCGATCATGTGCAGGGCGGAGTTCGCGGCCCGATCTCCTCCGCGGTTGAGCCGGTGCCGGGTGGTCTTACCCGAGGACGCCGGCAGCGGTGCGGCTCCGCAGAGCATCGCGAAGGAAGCCTCCGAGGTCAATCGGTCAGGGTTGTCCCCGGCGGTGATCAGCAGCTGGGCCGCCGATTCGTAGCCGACCCCGGGGCGCTCCAGCAGGGTGGGGGCGAGTTCGTCGACGATGTTGTGGATGATCTGGTCCAGGTCGGCGATCTCGTCGTGCAGTTCCAGGAAGCGGCGGGCTATGGACTTCAGCGCGATCCGGTTCGCGCAGGTGGGGTCACGATAGCCGGTGGCATCCGGGCGCCAGGCGGCGATCGTGCGGATCAGCTGCATGCGGGTGAGGTTGCGCAACTGGTCGCGGAGCTCTTCCGGAGCGGCGACGATCTGCGTCTGGATCAGTTGCAGGGCCACCCGGCGGGAACGCACGGCCGAGGTGCGGGCCACGCGCAGCACCCGTAGGGACTCGGTCATCCCATCGCGGGTCTTCGGGGTGACCGTGCGGATTCCGCGCAGTGCCGCACGAGCGGCGTTCTGAAGCGTCGATGGTGTCGTTCTTGCCGCGCCGGCGCCGGTCGGCCCGGTCACCGGCCATGACCTCGAGGACTTCCACACCGGCGGCCTCGAGGTGACGCAGCAGCCCGGCCCCATAGGACCCGGTGCACTCCACCCCGACGCGGGCCACGTCGCCGTGGGTGTGCATCCAGCGCAGCAGCGCCCGGTATCCGGCACGGGTGGTGGAGAAGGCCGCAGTGGCCAGCACGTGGCCGTCGGTGTCGACGACGGCGGCCAGATGCAGGTCCTTGTGGGTGTCGACCCCGCCGATGACGACCGGTCGATGGTGCGGCAGGGATGGTGATGTCGTCATGGCGGTGGCTCCTGGTTCTGAGCGTAGGGATGGTGTCCCCGGGTCGAACCAGCCACCTGGACACGACAGTAATGAGACGGATTCCCGTCAGGCCCTTCTTGAGTCACACGGCGCCGGCGAGACCTCAGGGTCTCGCCGGAGGTGTTCCCGAGCGACCGACACGTCAATGGAATGACACCGATCAAGGGTCGGTCAGCGTGAGGGTCAGGACGCTGCGAGAGCACCTCCGGCACCACGGTAGCCCCACGGGGTCGATCGCTGTGAGGGTCAGGACGCCCGGGTGCACCTGGCCCTCACAGTCTTACTGTCCGCGTGCAGCTTCTCCGGCCGGCGGCGAGGCCGCCCTGGACGACCACGGCGACCGCGCACTGCCGGATTGGTCTCCAGCAGCGGCTCAAAGAGCTTGCTGTCGTGCGTGTTGGCTGCTGAGGCCAGTACGTGCAGGGGGAGACCGGCCGCGTCGGTGAGCAGGTGGTACTTCGTCCCCGGTTTCCCGCGGTCGGTGGGGTTGGGGCCGGTCAGCTCGCCCCCCTTTTGGCCCGCACCGAGACCGCGTCGATGCTGGCCCGGGACCAGTCGAGGATCCCCTGCTCGGAGAGCTCCTCGAGCACGGCCCGGTGCAGCTTCTCCCACACCCCGGCCTCCTGCCACGCGCGCAGCCGGCGCCAGGCGGTGTGACCGGATCCGTACCCCAGAGCCGGGGGCAGGTCCCGCCAACGGCACCCGGTGTGGAGCACGAACAGGATCCCCTCCAGGGCCGCCCGGTCCTCGATCCTGGGCCTACCACCGGGCCCTCGAGGCGGTGGCTGGGGAGGGATCAGCGGAGCGATCAGCTCCCACAGACGGTCATCGACCATCCACGACTGCGTCCTCGTCGTCATGCAGGCACTGTGTACCGTTCCCAGGCAGGTGGGCAACGACCGATCTGGTTTTGAGACCAGGTCTTAGTGCGCCCGTTGCGAGATCTGTCAGGCCCGGCCGGGAAGGGCGTCCTCTGGTCGGGCAAGTCAGGTAGGACTTCATGAAGGAGGCCAACCTCCTTCTTCAGACGACGCTTCCTCGGACAGTGTGGAACGGCATCGCAGATGTGTCGGGGGCTGTGAAGATCGACGGGTCATGGAAGAGAGATCGGCCTGCGGGGCTTCTGTCAGGCATGTCAGCAGGTAGACGAGCGACTGCTCCTAACAGTACTGTTACTCCTATTGGAGGTTACATCTATGACGACGCGCATCCTCGCTCTGTGCAACCAGAAGGGCGGCGTGGGTAAATCCACGACCACCTTCCACCTCGCTCGAGCTGCCATCACCGCCGGTCAACGGGTGCTAGTGGTCGATCTGGATCCGCAGGGCAACCTGACCAGTGTCGCGGCCGCCGAACCGGTGGCCGAGGACCAAGTGGGACTGGCAGATGTGCTCAGTTCCCGCGCCGAGGAGACTGCACGAGATGTGATCGTGTCCGGGGTGTGGGAGGGCCTAGACGTGCTGCCGACCACGGGGGAGACCCTCGGGTTCGTCCGTGACGAACTCGTAGTTGCCGGCGCCGGACGCGAGGGCCGGCTGCGTGAGGCCCTGACCGAGGTCGCGACTGACTACGACCTGATCCTCATCGACTGCGCCCCCAGCCTGGACCAGCTGACCATCAACGGGCTCACCGCCGCCGATGCGGCCGTGGTGGTCACCCAGTCAAAGCTGTGGAGCGCTAACGGGCTGGCGCACCTGCTGACCACGATCGACAACGTGCGCCGCTACTACAACCCGGGCCTGTCCGTGGCCGGGATCATCGTCAACCAGCACGAGGAGCACACCGTGGCCGGCCGGCACTGGCGCCAGGAGCTCCAAGAGGCCGCCACTGCCCGCTCTTTGACCGTGCTTACCCCGCCGGTGCCCAAGCGGGCCGCGATCGCCGATGCCACCGAGGCCGCCCGCGGCCTGGACGAGTGGGGCACCAGCGAAGCCACCACGCTGGCCGGGATCTACGCCGACTACCTCACCACCTTGGAAGGAGCCCGCTGATGGGGCGGCCCGCACCGCGCAAGTCCAGCCTGGCCGGGCGCACCCCGGTCACCCCACCGCCGGCCGACCCCGCCCCGGCTGACCTGACTCCCCCGGTGGCGGCGGCCCCTGCAGTCCAGGAACAGCCGGCCGCTGTCGCGCCGGAGAAGAAGAACAAGTACCCACCGAAGGTCTCCTTCTACCAGGACCCGGCCGACACGGCCCGGGTTCGCGGGGCTATCTTGCACACCCAGGTGGCCGAAGGCACCCGATCGCTCTCGGACTTCATCAATAACGCCGTAATGGCCGAGGTGCACCGCCTGGAAGCCAAGTACAACGGGGGTCAGCCCTTCCCCGGAGTCGGTGCCCGGGGCCTGCCCCAAGGCCGCCCCCTGGGACGCTAACGCGTCCGGGAAGATGGTGAGCCACAAAGGAACTGCCACCCAGCCCGCGGGCTGGATGGCGGTTCTTTGCAGCGGTGCTCCGGCCGCTGGCTCAGGCCACCGCGGCTCCTCGTGCGGGGCCCCGCGGTTGTGTCAGGAGATGACGGTGATGTTCGCCGCCTGCAGGCCCTTGGGGCCCTGCTGGACCTCGAACTGAACCCGCTGGTTCTCCTCCAATGAGCGGAAGCCTCCGGAATTGATCGCGGAGAAGTGCGCGAACACGTCCGCGGACCCGTCTTCGGGGGAGATGAAGCCGAATCCCTTCTCGGCGTTGAACCACTTGACCACACCAGTAGTCATATCCAGTACCTACTTCTGTTCTGCGAACTGTCGAGCCTCCCCGAGGTTCGGTTCGAGTCCATGCCAGAAGACAACGCGACGCCGAACTGTCCACGATGTCATTAGACACGCTGTGCACGATCTTGTGAGACAGAAGCGTCCACGATGCCCCGAGACTTCACAGATGCACAGGCGCTACACCACTACCTGGGGCTTGACCTACCGTGTCCATCAGCGACCCGCGCCTCCTACTATGCTTACGCACATGGTGCGCACGCAACAGATCTTCATGCAGGCCATCAGTGCTAGTCCCACCACAAGCATCGGCGCGGGGGCTGCCTGATGAGCACAGACCTGCCCGAAGCAGCACTATTCAACCGAGCGGATCACGGAACGCAACCACACCAGCTGGTCATATTGACGGCCAACGGAACTACATGGCTGGAACAACTTGCACTGAGATATCGCCAATTGCGGAGCGAAACACGCGTTGAGCCCGTCGGCCTTACGTTAGATGGCGTAGAAATCCTCAGCGTAAGAAAACTGAAAAATCGTCTTGCTGCATCGCAGATCGCAGATCGCAGCGGTGGAAATTTCGATATTATTCGATCAGACTTGGGTGAAATTATACTCAATTACGTGGGGCAAGAGCTTGATGGGTTTCAGTATGGGTACCAGTCCATTCGTGACCGCGAACTAAAAAATCTTGCTGGCCGCAGCATCGACCAAATTGGAGTGAAAACCACACAGGGTCCCGATGGGCAAACGAATTTGGCATTGATGTTGGGCGAGGCAAAGGTCTCAACTGAACCAAAAAGTCCCCCCAGTGTCGTGGACACTAAAAAAGATTCGTTAAGTAAGTCTCACACTAAACAACTGGCTGAAGTAGAGTCGACGGCGGACAAAATTTGGCATGCATATAAATTTTGCGTGGATCAGGAAACGCAAATGCTATTTGGTCTAGCTGTAGAAATGTTTGAATCAGCGCACCCCCAGCTCACTGTTTATGCTTCAAGCGTTCTGGTGCGCCCCAATAGCATAGCTTCTATTAATGACTTTGGCTCGTACCTTGACAATCCGGACCAATTTAATGGTGCCGTGGTCAATTTCTATATCGTACGAGCCAACAGTGACGATCTCGAAGGCCTCGTGGACACATTTTTCGAGCTGGCAACAACGGAGCCTTCAAAGGACGCGACATGACGCTCGCCATAAATGAGCTGCTTGCATCCGTCGGGGCGGACGCTATAGCTCTTGCCGCCGAAAAACAATCCATCATGGATAGAGTTACACCATGGAGGCAAATCGAACAAACGGTGAAACCACAATCCCTGGCAAGAATGGCAAACTTGCTGGAAGGGCAGGCGTTAACAACCACCGGAGTCGACCAACTCAAAGCATTTAGTGAAGCCTTCTCATGCTGGAAAACTCTTGCGCTTGAGACAGATTTCGGAAAACACAACCCCGACGACAAATACCTTCCGCCGAATCTTAGTATTGCTTTCCGTATTGCCGTAAGTGGCACTGCGTCAGAAAGAACAAGCGAAGCTCAGCATACGCTGACAAAACTCCTTCCCATTGCACGCGATATCACTAGCGCAACACAGGATACAGATAACTGGCAGTTCGCCATTCTCCATGATCTAGCTTTGGCCGTATGCCTGCTCGTGCGTAAGAATAATGGCTGGTCTGATATTGAAACTGCGTTGGCACTCATGGAGGGTCTTCGTGCTCGGCAAACCTCGATGGAGGACGCATACCTTGATGCTTTTGAAGCTGAAACGGCCGACCGGAAGCTTATAGAACTAGTTGCCTGTTACCACCTCGCGCAGATGGTGACGTCATCGGGAGAGTTTATACAATCAGGACTCCCAGGGTCCACTGCGGTGCTCTCAAGACTTGATCGCCATCGGGATCAGGCACTTGAAGCTGCTGCCCTGGTCAATAATGGTGTGATTTCTCGACTTGCGCGTTTGACAAACGTAATTTGTCGTCACTTGGTGCGCAACTCTATTTGGAATCAAGTAGAGGGCCTTGGGACAAACGCATCCAGGTTTGCGAACTTGCTGGCATCACGCAACATGGAAACCCCTCTCCTGGAACTGTGGCCAAGTCAGCAACAAGCATTGCGCAAGAACTTTCTTGATCCATACTCGCGTGCAATTTTGGTGCAAATGCCTACAAGTGCGGGCAAGACACTGCTTGCCAAATTCTCAATTGTGCAGACGCTGGCCTTGAATCCTGATTCCACTGTTGCATACATTGTCCCAACGCGGGTCCTCGTCAACCAGGTTGTAGACGAACTCCGACGTGACCTTCGAGGTTTAGGTCTGGAAGTAGAACAAGCAATTCCGGTTTTTGAGCTCGATCCGACGGAGAATGTAATTCTCTCTGAGCCGCCCAGTGTCCTTGTCACAACGCCCGAGAAAATGGACCTACTAATTCGGGAAAATCACCCATCGTTAAAACGATTATCTCAAGTTGTTGTTGACGAGGCTCACAACTTGGCTGAAGGCACGAGAGGTGCTCGACTCGAGCTCCTCCTTGCAACACTACGGCGTGATCGACCCGAAGCGCGATTCTTATTGCTTTCACCATTTCTTCCCAACGCAACTGAAATTGTAGAGTGGTTAGGGGACGAGCGTGCGCTACTTCCAATTGCGGTTGATTGGCGCCCGAACAAACGGGTCGTTGCAGCGATTGAAACGGTATCGCACGGTCGTGGTGACTATGATGTTGTGCTTCGCACCGTCGACGCTGTTGAGAACTCGGATCTAGATAAAGGTGTCGAACTTCCTCTAGCTAACGAACGAAAGAGGCCGACCAGTTTAAAATCCCTTACAGGCATCGCTGCAAAGGCGTTGCGTGAACGTGAAGGCGTTACTCTGGTGGTCTGCTACGGCAAATCAACGTCAATGGTTCGAGCTGCCGATATAGCTAAAAAACTGCCGGAAACCAAGGCCACTGGACTTATTGATGTTGTAATTTCCCATGTAACAGACGAGCTTGGTCCCAACAACTCACTTTCGCCTTTATTGCGTAAGGGAGTTGCATACCACCATGCTGGCATGTCATTAGAGACTCGTCGTCTAATCGAGCTTCTCGTACATGATGGTGCCATACACACAGTTGCGGGTACTACGACCTTGTCCCAAGGGGTAAACTTCCCTATAAACAACGTAATTATTGAGTCACGCACTAAAGGCCGCGGCGGTGAGAAACTAGGGTATGCAGATTTTTGGAATACTGCAGGTCGAGCAGGTCGAGGTCGCCTTAGCGATCTAGGTGTGGTTGCTTTCCCTGTTGTGACTAACGAGCAACGTGCGGATTGGGATTCCTTTTTTAAGGAAGGAGCGAGCTCAATTGCTAGCCAGCTTGCAATGCTGGTTCAGAATGCTGATGAGATTAGTGCCGATTTAGGTTTCGCCAGTCTTTACAATTATGAGGCTTTATCGCCTTTTATGCAGTATTTGGCCCATGCCATGAAGGTGTCGGGTGCCACCGCAGCCGTTCGAGATATTGAAGACCTTCTGCGTGGAAGTCTGGTTTATCGTCAAGCGCAGGATGTCTCCGAGGAAACAGCTTCCCAGTTGGTGCGACTGTGTCGTGCCTATTTGCAGGATATTTCCAGGACCCCTGGCTTAGTTGCTCTTGCCGATGGGACCGGATTTTCTACGCCGTCTGTTAATAGACTTCGTTATGACGCTCAAAATACACCCAGTCTCCGTGATTATGATTCATGGAATTCCTCATTGCTATTTGGCTCAAATGCTGATCCGTTAGCTACTCGAATCGATTTACTGGCGAGTCTTCCCGAAATGCGGCTGGGTCGTGACGATCCGGGGCAGTTCAGCTCTACACGCGTAGCACGTATTATTAGTGACTGGGTAAATGGTCGATCGGTGCCTGAGATGGTCGCGGAATATGGAAATACGAACAAGCCCGAGGAATCACGGTTTTCAGAATTTACTGCATACCTATATTCATCTTTGACTGGCAAAGTAAGCTGGGGAATGGGTGCGCTCCAACGTGTCAGTTGGGCAGGAAATCATTCGGTTGTCCAGGGCGACAGTATTCATATCCCTTCGATGATTTTTTACGGTGTTAATAGTAAAGAAGCTGTATGGATGCGAATGGCGGGCTTGCCAAGGGATGCTGCAAGCCGTGCGGCGGAGCTGTGGAAATTGCGGCGTCCACATGAGGTTCCCGTTTCCTACGGGGATTTGCGGTCGTTTGTCGGCGGTATTAATGCTGACGACTGGGAGGCTACACGAGGCTCAAGTGTAATGTCGGGTGACCAGATGGTTTCCCTGTGGTCCAGTATTAGTTAGGCGGGTTGGAGTAGTGCAGTATAGCTTAATTTAGCGGCCATGCGTATTGGTTCCAATTTTTGGCTTTTGCGCATGGCTAGTTTAGGCCGCACTGCCTTTATTGTTATGATGTTTTATTTGTATATTATTTAAGTCGGCTTTGTTATGCCCGCACTAATCGATTTACCTGGTACCCACTTGCTCCCAATTTAGCGTCATTAGTTTTTCCTCATCTTTAGTGGGCGAGACTGTGCGATTTTTCGTGGTCTACCTTTTGTGCTAGCTACGAGTCGATGGTCATTGCTGAGAGCCGACATTTTGCCACCCGCGTCTGTGCCACTTCTGGCCTCCAATCGTCCCTTCCCTCCGGGCAACCTTTGCGTGGCTAGGTACTGATATGGGTACGCAAAACGTATCGGTTGTGAACCGATGCTGGCGGTCCTTGGTTGTGTCGTTGCGGCGAAATGGACACTCGGGAGTAACCTGTGGTCCTCCTTTGCATATGCATCACATCCCCCATCCTGGAGGCCCGCAGTGTCTACCCCCTACAGCCCCATGCCGCCAGGTTCTCCTGGTGCCCCTAGCGACTCTGGCCGGAAGGGGAAGCGATATGCCCTTTTCGGGTGCGCAGGATGTCTTGGGCTGGTTGTGCTGCTCTTCCTGATCGCCGGCATCCTTGGAGCACTCGGGATCGGTGCGGCCAATACGGCCAGTGTCACCACGCCCACAGCCACTGCCACCTCGACGGCCACTCCCTCCTCCACGCCCACTCCCACCGCCACGGTGCCCATCAACATCGAAGGTGAAGAGCTTGGGGGTGTCGCCGAGGGAACCCTGGTTGAGGGCATCGATGGGGAGGCCCCTCGCAAGGCCCCCGACGCGGACGTCAAGTCCATAGACGCCCTGGAGGCGCTCGAGGTCAAAGGCCGCGCGCCGAAGACCGGATACGACCGCGAGAAGTTCGGAGCGGCGTGGGCGGACGTTGACGGGAACGGGTGTGACACTCGCAATGACATCCTCTACCGCGACCTCACGGGATCCGTGACCTCGGATGGGTGCACGGTTACTTCCGGGACCCTGGATCCGGATCCATACACGGATACCGTGATCGATTTCGTCCGCGGGCCAGCGACCTCGGCTGATGTGCAGATCGACCATGTCGTGGCGCTGTCCGATGCCTGGCAGAAGGGGGCCCAGCAGCTCGATGCGGAGACCCGAGCCCTGTTCGCCAACGACCCGCTGAACCTGCTGGCCGTCGACGGACCCACCAACCAGGCCAAGGGCGATAAGGACGCCGCCAGCTGGTTGCCACCCAACAAGGGCTTCCGCTGCGAGTACGTGTCCATCCAGATCGCCGTGAAGGCCAAGTACGAGCTGTGGATCACTCAGCCTGGATGCGCCGATGTCGAGGGTCGCCGTGGGTGAGTCCTGACAGACGAATGCCCTTCTTGCTTGGGACGATGGGAGTTCTTCACGCTTCCACGTCACCCAGCAGAAGGGCACCCGATAGTGCGAGTCTCCCACAGCTTTTCGGCTGATTTCGATGACCCCAACCTCGTGTCCACCGCCGGGCTTCTCCCAGTGATGGGCCTGGCCGAGGAGGCCGGGCTGCACGAACTCGTCGCCGACCGTCTCACGGTGCCGGGTCCGGCAGGGTCCAACGCGCCCGTGAAGATCTCGGCGCTGGTGGCGGGGATGGTCGCCGGGGCCGACAGCATCGCCGATATGGGGCTGCTGCGCCACGGCGGGATGCGCCGATCGTTCTCCGGGGTGCGGGCCCCGACCACGCTCGGCACGCATCTGCGGGCCTACACCTTCGGTCACGTCCGCCAGCTCGACGCGGTGGCCTCCCGCCTCCTGGCCGGGCTCACCGACCGGGTCCCGGGGTTGCTGGCCGGGGCCGAGGCGGTCGCCTACCTCGATGTCGACGACACGATCCGGCAGACCCACGGCTACGCCAAGCAGGGCACCGGGTACGGCTACTCCGGGGTGCGAGGGCTGAACGCGCAACTGGCCACACTGTCGACACCTTCGGCGGCCCCGGTGATCGTCGGCACGAGGCTGCGCCGCGGCTCGGCGGCCTCCGCCCACGGCGCCCCACGGCTGGTCGCCGAGGCCCTGGCCACCTCGAGGAAAGCCGGGGCCACCGGGACGGTCACGGTGCGGGCGGACTCGGCGTACTACAACCGGGACGTGGTCGCCGCCGCCCTTGCGGGAGGGGCACGGTTCTCGATCACCGCCCGGATGGACCCGGCCGTGACCGCGGCCATCAGCCGCATCCCCGAGGACGCCTGGACGGGGATCCGGTACCCGGAGGCGATCTTCGACGAGGAACAGGGCCGGTGGATCTCCGATGCCGAGGTCGCCGAGATCCCCTACACCGCCTTCACCTCCCGCCGGAAGACCGAGCACGTGTCGGCGCGGCTGATTGTGCGCCGGGTCAGGCGCCTGAACCCCGCCACCGCCCGGGCCGGGCAGAACGAGCTGCTTGTTGCCTACCGGCATCACGCGGTGTTCACCGACTCGCCCCTGAGCACGCTCGAGGCCGAGGCCTCCCACCGGGACCACGCGATCGTCGAACAAGTCATCGCCGACCTGAAGAACGGCCCGCTGGCCCACCTGCCGTCCGGGGTGTTCACCGCCAACGCCGCCTGGCTGGTGTGCGCGGCGATGGCCTTCAACCTCACCCGTACTGCCGGGGTGATCGCCTCGAACCGGCACGGACGGGCGCGCACCGCCACGATCCGGACCCAACTCATCCAGGTGCCGGCCCGGATCGCCAACCACGCCCGGAAATGGCGGCTGCACCTGCCCACCGCCTGGCCCTGGCGCAGCGCATGGGAGAACCTCTTCCGCCACGCCCACGAGAGCGCTACCGCCATCGCCTGACGAGAAGCCCTGACCGCACGAGCGAGGACCCCCAGTGGAAAAGCCGGGCAGACCGGCGACCCCCGCACGCCAAAAACCAGAAATCGCTGACTCGATCCCGATCAGCTCACCGGAAAATCAACGTCGGCGCATCCAGGCTCAGGCGGAGAAAGACGCCATGAAGCGGGTCCTGGATACGTGTGACGGCCAGACGCTACCGAAGGATGACGGGACTGTCAGCGGCGATGCCGACGCTCTCGATACGACGCCCGTGCCGGTCGCACGAGAGCGGGAGACCGAGAAGGACGTAGAACAGCCGAAAACCAAGCAGTCCCCGTTCGCCAACTGCTCCGAAGCCGCTGCAGCGGGCCGCTACAACATCACCACCAGAGACCCCGGATACAACGCTGACCTGGACCGCGACGGGGATGGTGTCGCTTGTGAGAATGCTGCCGGCGCTCCCGCCCCGGCAGCACCCAAGCCTGCCGCCCCTGTGCCCGTTGCACCTCAGCCTGTCGCCCCCGTCGCCCCAAAGCCCGTGGCCCCTCAGCCGGCCGCACCGGCTCCTGCAGCCGGAGCCCCTTACGCGAACTGCACTGAGGTTTATGCCAATGGGGAATCCCATCTGACACCAGCTCACCCGCGCTGGAACCCGGGCTTGGACGGCAACGACAACGACGGCATTGGATGCGAAAGCCCATAATTCCCGCCGGCAAGAGCCCGATGAGAGTCCTCACCGATCAGTAACCGTCCACGGTAGACGACAGCGCCCCCGCCCCATCCTGGGCGGGGGCGCTACTGACTCAGTGAGCGGCGTAGTAGGCGTCCCGCACGGTCTGGTGGATGCGGCCGCGGTCAGAGACCTCGTAGCCGTTCTCCTTCGCCCAAGCCCGGATCTTCGCAGTGTCCGGATCACTACCCGAGGCGCGGGACCGGGTACCGCGGGCACCACCACGGGTGGACTTGCGGCCGGCCGCAGCGAACGGGCGCAGTATCTCGCGCAGCTTTTCGGCGTTGGTGGTGGAGAGATCGATCTCGTAGTCCTTGCCGTCCAGGGCGAAGGTGATGGTCTCGTCGGCGGGACCGCCGTCGAGGTCATCCTCGAGGTGTATTTCGACTTTTTGGGCCATGGGTGGTGTTCCTTTCGATATTCGGGTGGGGGAGCGAGGTCAGGAGTGGACAGAGTCGTCGTCGGTGGACACATCAGTGGGCACATCGTCGACCGGTGCTTCCGCTGGTTCCACGGCCTCTGCCGGTGCCGTGGTCTTGGTGCGGTTGCCGGTAATCACGGTGCCCTCGGTGGTGAGGTCCACGCAGAGCATGTCGTCCTCCACGAAAGGCTTCCACCGCCTCGTGGCCGTGGTATCGATGCCGTAGTGCGCGGTGAAGGCAGTGGCCGAGACGATCGCCTGCCCGGGCCCGCGCTTGGATCCACTGCGAACTGCATAGGCGTGCGGTGAGGAGTCATCAGTAGCACGCAGTGCCATCACCTGGCGGTCACGGTCATAGAGCAGTTCAACCGTCTCAGCGTTACCAACCAGGTCATGGGCGGCCTTGTTCAGCGAGATCACCCCGCGCTTCTGGATCGTCACGCTGGGAGCCTTGGCCAGCGGAGTCATCCTCTTGTCGAACACCTCGAACGGCATTATTTCCCCTACGGTTTGTGACCAGTCACGATGAGCTTCATCGTAACCATTGCACGCATTGGTCTGACATTTATACGCGACTCATTGGGGGTGTCTCTGAAGGAAAGGGTTGCGAGACGTCTCGTCGAGCTCGAGGTGACCGTCCCACTTCCTTGGAAGTGGGACGGCAGGCCGGGCCGGACAAACTCTCAACCATCTCGAGCTCGAACGACCCATCGACCCGGATCGGACCGCTCGGCCTTGCTCCCGTCATTTAGCTCTGTCAGAAGCACGCCACTTATCGCTGCGGTTCACATCGGACGGGCAGATTTCGCCGGTCGGTATTTTTGTAGCGGAATCCTTCGTTTTCGGGTCAAGGGGACGATTCAGTCAATACTGTACAGTCCAGTACATGCTGACTATTACTACTCGACTGGATGTGATGAACCGGTTGGGTCGGGCGATGGCCGATCCAACCCGGTCACGGATCCTGATGACCCTGCTGGAGAGCCCGGCCTACCCTGGGCAGCTGGCCCGGGACCTGAAGCTGACGCGTTCGAACGTGTCGAACCATCTGACGTGCCTGCGCGACTGCGGGATCGCGGTCGCCGTGCCCGAGGGCCGTCAGACCCGGTATGAGATCGCCGATCCGCACCTGACGCGGGCGCTGACCAACCTGGTCGCGATCACCCTCGCGGTGGATGAGAACGCCCCGTGCCTGGACCCGGCCTGCTCGGTGCCCGGATGCTGCACCGTGGAGAAGGAGGCATGATCCTGTCCTCGATCCTGCAGGCGATCGGCCTGTTCATCGCCACCAATATCGACGACATCATCGTGCTCTCACTGTTCTTCGCCCGCGGGGCGGGACAACGCGGCACAACGACCCGGATCATCCTCGGCCAGTACCTGGGGTTCGCCGGCATCCTCGGCGCGGCCGTGCTCGTGTCCCTGGGCGCAGGAGCGTTCCTACCCCCGGAGGTCATCCCCTACTTCGGGCTCGTTCCCCTGGCCCTGGGGTTGTGGGCGGCCTGGCAGGCCTGGCGCGGGTACGACGATGATGACGACGAGGCCAAGATCGAAGGCAAGAACGTTGCCGTGTGGACCGTCGCCGGGGTGACCTTCGCCAACGGCGGGGACAACATCGGCGTCTACGTCCCAGTCTTCCTCAGCGTCGGCCCGGCCGCGGTGGTGGCCTACTGCATCGTGTTCCTGCTACTGGTCGCGGTCCTGGTGGGTCTGGCCAAGTTCGTCGCCACCCGCCGGCCGATCGCCGAAGTCCTGGAACGCTGGGAACACGTCCTGTTCCCGATCGTGCTGATCGGTCTGGGCATCGTCATCCTGGTCAGCGGCGGAGCCTTCGGGCTCTAACCCATCCGAGGTGGGCACTCCACCCGGAGCCCTTGCTCCAGGTGGAGTGCCCACCGCCATTTGAAAGCGACAGAACACCGCCATATAAAGGCGAAAGCCACAGTTAGACCCACAATATTGTTCGGTTTAGGCCGTACGTAGTCGTCTTTCGGGACGCTGAGCCATGGAACTGGGGTCGGGACTGCCCCGACTGCCGGCTTGCCGTGGGCATAGGTGAAGCGTGCGGCGAAGTCGTAACCCGATGCCGCTGGCCCTGTTCCAGAGCGCGCACACACTGGGAACCAGCTGTTGGTGGGGTTGCTCCTAAACTCGAGGCGGGGCCCATGTCCGTAGGGCTTTCCTCGTCCTGGTTGCCGATAGCTGGAGAAGCTGCACCTGATGACCGATACCACCGCCGCTCACGAGATCGTGCGGGACGCGTGGGGTGACGTTCACCGGTTCGACCGCTACGCCCTGGGTGTCCTCGGGGCACTGATCGCGGCGCCTGATCCCGCCCCTAGCCGGGACGTCCTGGCTGATGCCGGGGGCGTCCGGCGGGCGATCGTGGATCACGCCATCGACCAGCTCGCAGCCCACGGTTACATCGACCGTCTCCGGGCTGTGGCTCCTCATCTTGCCGAGGTGCTGGATGGATCGCCTGCCTCGAGCGTGACACGCGTAGTCCAGCCGCCGACTGTTTCTGAGTCGGCTCAGCTCCTACCGCTGGCCGTGCGTCGGGCGTTCACTATCTCTACTGACACCGTTCTGGACGCTTTCGAGGCTCTGGAGAACGCCCCCTTGGCTCTGGACGGTCCCAGCCTCGAGGCGTTGCAGCAGGTTGCCCGCGACCGGCTACGCACCCACTCAGAATTCACCGGGGCCGACCTGGACAACCTCGCTGGCGTCGTAGCCGGCTACGTCTGGGACTTCGCCGAGGAAGAGCCTGCCGAGCGCCGTCGCCACGTCCTGGAAAACGTCCCGCGGGCGCCCATGAACCGGCGCCAAGTGGTCGAACGCGAGGTGTACCGGCTGGCCAACGGGCGCTGGGGCACTGAGAGCATCCTGATGATGTGTCGGAGCATCTATGCCGAAGCCAACTTCCGGGCTGCGAGCCAGCGTTTGGAGACTGCCACCGCGCCCGATCCGCTCACCCCTGAAGAGCTCGAAGCTGCCGCGGTCGAGGCCGCCCAGCGGGTGGCTGAGCTACGAAGGCAACAAGACAAACGGGAGAAGAAAAGTGGAACCGGCCAGGCAGGCCAAAAGTCCCAGAAATCCCATCGGCGTTGATGCACAGCTCCGGCCGAAGAGGAGCCCAAGGGCCGAGGAGCGATGTGCTGGGCAGGCAGAAAGCCGGACATGGGATGGTGTCCGGCTTTCTGTGTGGGAGATGCCTTCCGCCACAGCACCAGTGTGAAGCACCGCGAGGGTCGCTGACTAGGGGTTTCGTGCCGTGGGGAAAGCGCATGACCTGGCGAGTCCATGGGAGGGCGGCTTGAAGACGCTGGTTCCCCGTGGGGCGATTCTGCTCACCTAGTGCGTGGCCTGATCGGGGGTCGTGAGATGACTCGTCAGCCGAGGTCTGGGCTGTGAGGGGTCTTTGCGAGGGCGGATTCGCCTGCTGTTGCTGCGGTGTGCCCTCGAGTGTGGCAGGGGCGGGGCGGCCCCCCGGCCACCCCGCCCCGTGCTGCTTCATCGCGGACCCATCATCGGCCTCGCACCACGGATCCCCCCGGAACCACGGTGCGGCCGGTCGACGCGCCAGAAGCTGGAGGATGGTCTGATGCAGATCCCCTGTCCCCCTGATAAGCCACGATGCTCGCTCTCGTGCCCATCCGGCGATTCCGGAGATGTGGCGGTGTTCACAACGTGACACATCAATGTGCGACTGTGAATCGAGGTGGCCGCCGGTGGGTGGTCGGCGTGAGGAAGGTTGATCTGAGCGCAGGATCAGCCGCGGATCTGTGAGGTCTCGTCCTCGAGGTCGTCGAGCGCCCACTCCGAGAGCTGCCCGGCGGGGACGATAAACGCGCTCTCTCGCAGCAGCTGCACCTCCTGAGCCGAGAGCGCCGCCTCAGTGGCTTTGGTGTCGCGGACGGCCAATGCGGTTGCGTAGCCAGCGGCCAGTTGGGCGGCCCACCCCTGGTGGCCGGCGTAGCAGGGGTGATCAGGGTCGGGGCTGCGTGCATCCAGCCAACGTGCCGGCTCCAGTGGAGTCGTCATGGCGGGCATCAGGTGTTGGTGCAATTCCCAGGTGACCTCGGCCCAGCGGCCCGCGGGAGTCTCCACCATGGGGTAGTAGGTGGCGACCCACTGGGTGGGCGAGGCGGGGTGCAGCTCGACGGCCAGGGCCCCAAATGCAGAGGTGGTCATGCCTTCTTCCTGTTCGCAGGTGACGGATCCTCTGGCGGTGGCCGCGTGGGGCAGGATCGCGCCGCCGGGTGGGGGAGCCCGATGGTGATTGATCAGGATAGGCCCGGGGTTGACGACTGTGGAGGCAAGCTGAGCAATGTGACTCCAGGGCGTCCTCCAGGCCGGAGTCGTACGGGAGGCCCCGCCGGAGACCTCTTCGCCCGTGCGGTGTTGGGGTTCGAGGCCGCCAGTGGGCTGCTGTGCCCCCGTGCGGTGAACCCCTGGGTGTCCCCACTAATAGCCACGCCCGCCTGGTGATTCTTTTCCAACGTGACAGTAGCGTCGATGGGGCGGTGGTCGAAGCGGCGCATGGGTTCGATGTGCATCACCCTGGGGGGACACCGGACCTGCTGCTATCAGAGCCGACCTCCGTAGAGAGCGCCCCGTTCTTCCCCGAAATGCGGGCGCTCTCGCCCCAATCTCTACGGTGAAAGCGCCCCTGTCCAGGAGGGGGCAGGGGCGCTTCCCGAACTGGTCCGGGGGAACCAGGCCGCCCAGCCGGGGGTGCTGGGGTGGATGCCGTCGGGGGCCTCATCGGTGCCGCGCCCCATCGGCGGAAACCTTTCTATGACTACGCATTTTATGCTCCCCGGCGGGTACGGGGGTGGTGCGGGGATGACGAAGTGGCTCCATCGTCATCGGTCGACAGCGCGTCTCTTGCCTGCGGCTCCCGCGGCTTCCTCCCCGTAGCTCGAGTGACTCGAGGTGCCCCGTGGCCCCTGCGTTCAGGGCGCTTCCGGCAGGTGGGTTGCTGGGGGTGCGGGGGCGTGGCGGTGTTGTGCGCGGTGGCCGCGTCCTCGGGGTGTGGGTGGGGCGCGGTGGTGGAGGGTGTGGTCCGGGCAGGTACCCGGATACGAGGTGGTCGGGCGGTGCACCCCGGCCCGGCGTGCGGTCGGCAACTACTTTGACTGGCACCTGGTCGATGGGCGGCTGCAGCTCCAGGTCGCTGATGTGGTTGGGGCCGGGGCTTCAGCACCTACGATCGCCGCCTGTGTCCGGATCCTGCTGCGTGTCATCAGCCAGGACAGCGATCATCAGCGGGCCACCGACCGGGCCGCAGCCGGCATTCGGGCCCTGCTGGGGAATGCCGGAGCGTTCGTCACCGCCTTCGCCGCCACCTTGGACCCAGCCACCGGCACTCTGACCTACGTGCTCGCCGGGCATGGAATGGCCGTGGTCCTGGGCGTCGATGGCAGCCACCGCCGGCTGGCCTCCTCCGGTCCGTCCCTGGGATTGTCCTCGGCCTACGGCACCGGGTGGCAGGTGCGCACCACCACGGTGGTCCCCGGGCAGACGCTGCTGGTGCTCAGCGACGGGTTCCTCGAGCTGGACTCGGACCCGGAGGCGCAGGAACTGGTCGACCAGGCCCTGGAGCAGGTGGCTGCACGCTACCGCGGCGGGATCGATGCCCATCAGGCCGTGGAGCTGGTCACGGCCTGGGCGGTGACCCAGGACCACCCCATCGACATCACCGTGCTCGCCCTGCACCGGACCCTGGTCTAGGGGTGTCGTTCTGACTCGTACCGGAGTTGGCATTGAGGAGGTCTGCGTGGTGCGGAGTTGTGTCCGGGTGGTCAGTCGATGGTGGCTGAGCGGCCCGGGATGGTGAGGTTCGTGCCGAATACGTGGACGCTGCGGGTGTCCAGGTTCTGGTTGACCGCTAGAACACGTCCGTTGGACAGCTTGGTGATCAGGACACCGTTGTCTTGGAACGGAGCAGCGACAGGGTGAGCGGAGGAGGTCAGGGCCTGTGTAAGCGCGGTGATTTGGGGGTCCGTGGTGTCCACGGAGGCGCGGGTGACGTCTTCCCAGTGCCGGTCGTCGTCCCAGGCGTTGTCCTGGCAGGTGGGTTCGGCCTGGTTCAGGGTGGCCGTCATGGTGGTGGTCTCCGGGGTGCGCTGGAGCAGGACGTTGCCCAGGGTGAGTCGGTGGTCCAGGGCGCGTCGGCGATCTGCGGCTTCGACGACTTGGGCGTGGTTCTCGGAGTCGTCCTGAAGGCAGGTGACAGAGCCGTCGATGGGGAGACCGCGGTCGTAGGCGGTGGACGGCAACTGATGCAGGGGCACGGAGTAGTCGTGCTGGACGATGGGCAACCCAGCGGTGGTGATAGCACGGAAGGCTGCGGCCTCCTCGTGCATCCGCTCCGGGGAGAAGGGGGCACCGGTGCTCTCGGCGGTGCTGTGCTCGCGCAGTGCGAAGTCCACCGCGCCGGTGGCAGCCAGTTCCAGGGCCAGCTCCACCTGGTTGTTCCACGCCGGGTAGAGACCCAGGTTCATCGCCACGGGCACGTCGGTGCCCATGGATTCGGTCAGGGCGGTGTCGATTCGGGTGACCGTGTCGATCATGGCCCGCCCGTAGGCGTCGTCATCAGCCCAGGGACCCCACTGGCCGATGTCCACCATGTCCTGGCCGTGAGCCGGGGAGAGGGAGGTGTCGTCGAGGAAGATGCCGTCGAAGCGGGCCGGCGGGGCGTCGGTGGTACCGCGTTCGGCATCGGTGGTGAGGATTGTGTGCGCGGTTTCTGCGCAGGCTTGGGCGTAGGCGGGGGAGAGGTCGGCGACGGTGAGGTAGGAGAAGTCGGGGTAGCCGGCGTGTCCGGCGGGGGTGGTGGCCACAACCGGATTGTCGGTGGTGACGGCGTACCGCGCACTGCGCCGATCACCCATGTCGGAGCAGGAGTTCTGGAAGTTGCCGTTCCAGTGCTCCCACGGACGCATCGCGCCGACGTTGAGGTAGGCCAGGAACTGGGTGCCCGGGTTGGCGGCTTTCATGTCCCTCAGGGTGCAGTCCCCGGGGGCGTCGGTGGTCGCCATCATGGGGTCGATGATGGCCACGGAAACCTTGCCCGTCAACGCGGCGCCGGGGCACAGCAGCTGGCCTTGACGGTATCCCTGCAGGTACGCCGGAAGCTGTTGGGAGTGATCACCGGCCGTGGCAGGAGTGAGACTGGTGGCAACCACGGGGGCCGGTGCGGTGGACAGGGCCGTGAGCGCACCGGCGAGCAGGACCGTCGCGACGGTCATCGTTTTCATGTGCACATAATGACCTATGCAAAGCGATTAGTTGCACATGTGAACGCGTGGAGGGTCAGGCGCGTCGCAGCACTTGTCCGCGGTGCGGGGCTAGCACCAGGTGGGAACCGACCGGGTCGCCGTGGGCGTCGACCATGCCGGGTGGCACTTTCAGGCGTCGTCGTCGCCGTCCGTCCTCGTTGAAGTTCACCGCCGCCCACCCCTGGGTGAATTCGCGGGACCAGGTGTGTCCACGGCGCACCGGGTCCTGGAGCGGAGCGCCGAGGTCCCAGTCGAGCTCGGCCACGTGCTGGGTGTGGTTGTAGTCGTCGTGGCCGGTAGCGGAGTACGCCCCACGGCCTGCACCGAAGATCCAGAACGCCGCCAGGCCGTAGCGGAAGTTGGGGTGGTCGTCATTGCCGTCGGTGGGCACCCGCAGGATGCTCAGCCCGGGGCCGGTGGCCTGGGGGAGCTGCGCCTCGGTGGTGTCCGGGTCGAAGAGATCGGTGGGGCTGTAGCCCAGCCACACCTCCTCGAACCCGCCTCCGTAGGATGCGTGGGCGTTCCATCGGCCGGGTTGCCGCCGGGACTCGGCGATATTGGGAACCAGGACTTTTCCCACCTCGTTCAGTGCGCCGCCGGCGGTGTGCACCAGCGCGTCGAGGCCTTCGCGCAGCTCGGCCATCGATCCGGCGTCTCGGAGGGGGAGGTTGAGGCCGTAGTAGTCGTCGAAGACGTCGTTGTCGGCCATCACCCCGTCGAAGGGCGAGTCGGTGAGCTCGGTCGTGACGTTGTCCACCCACCGGGCGCGGTAGTCGGGCGACCACACGGTCATCTGCCAGTGCCCGGGATAGCGCTCCCACTCGACCCGCTCACCGGTGGTGCGACGGGCGAACCACTCGGCCTCGGCCTCGGTGTAGGAGACCCCGGAACTGTAGAGGGGCCCGGGCTCGTAGCTGCGGGTGGAGGACAGACACTTGTAGCACAGCACGGTCATGTCCGGGCGGCGTTCTTTCAGCTCCGCCGCGGCCTCGAGTTCCCACGGCTGCAGGATCGCCGCACGATAGTGCTCGGCGGCGAAGTCGATCTGTGCGGCACTGATCGGATCGCCGTAGCGGATCCAGGCACCCACCCCGCTCATGAGGAAGTCTTCAAAGGAAGTGTTTCTTCGCCCCAGTACTCGAAGTTGCGCTCCTTGTTCATGTTCCCGAGCATGCGGTAGAGCTGGTTGTAGGAGGACATGACCTCGTGGAGCTGGAAGAAGTCCTCCACCCGGCCGCGGGCGTTGGCGCAGTAGGTGCGGTAGCGATCCGTGTCCTCGATGACGGTGCGGATCTGGTGGGCCATGCCCTCGACATCGCCAGCGGAGACCAGTTCGCCGCAGGCTCCCCATGTTCGTCCATCGGGGGTGCGGAGGTCTTCGGCGACAAGCTGGCTCATGCCGCCGACGTTGGAGCCGACGGTGGGGATGCCGGCGGCCATGGCCTCGAGCACCACGATGGGCTGGCCCTCGTTGTAGCTGGGCAGCACCAGCAGGTCGAACTGGTCGAGCATGTCCCTCACGTTGACGGTGCCGTGGATGGTGACCATGTCCTGCAGGCCGAGGGCCTCGATCTTGGCCAGGCAGGCCTCGTAGTACTCCGGGACGTGCTCGGTGGGGCCCAACACGTCCAGATGCAGGTTGGGGTATCCGTGCCGCTTGAGGATCTCCATGCTGGACAGCAGGTCCATCAGTCCCTTGATGGGCACCACCCGGGCGATGTAAACAAGCTTCCAGGTGTGGTCGTCCCGGTTCTCGGCGATCTTCTCCACGGCGGTCTGGCGGGCGTGGTACTTCTCCTCGAACTCCTCGATAGTCATGCCGTTGGGCAGTACCACCGACTTGTCGATGTCGGTGCCCAGTTCGGCGGCCTCGGTGATCGCAGTCGGGTACAGGTACGTGATGACCTCGGCGCTGGGGTAGCAGAAGTGGCCCATCTCGATCCACCAGGCCATCCACGCCCGCTGCTCGGCGGTGACGTCAAAGGTGCGGTAGTCCTTGGAGGTGATGGACAGTGCCATGTTCCGGTCCAGCAGGGTGTTGACCGTGTCGCGCACATAGAGGTTGTGCTCGGTGAGCAGGAAAGAAGTGCCGTGGTCGCGGGCCGCGGCGGCCCCCAGCAGAGAGGCGTATCCGGTGGTGTGCGCGTGGTAGACCCGGGCTTTCGGCATGGTCTCTCCGAGCACCGCATAGGCCAGGGAGAAGAAACCGCGGAGCACCCAGAAGGAGTCCGACAGCGAGAGTCCCAACTGCGGCATGCGCTCGGTCAGGGCGTGCATGAACTCCCGGGAGCCCAGGATCGCCCACAGCGGGAACTGCCGGGTGCGTTCGTTGAAGCCCTCGTCGATGAGCTGCCACAGGGGCTCGGTCTCCCGCCGCTCGGACAAGGCGTAGAGGGCGTCGAAGATGCGATGGGACAGTCCGGCGCGCTGGGCGGAGCTCATGTCCAGATCCTTCGGCCGGACGGCCATGAAGTCGTGCCGGTGCTCCTGCATGCTGAGACAGACCACTCGCACCCACTTGACGTTCTCCGGCATGCCGTAGAGGTCCTCCTGCGGACTCGACGAGTCCCAGGAGATGTGGATGATGCCGTAGGTGAGATCTGGGTTGCCCATGACGATGTCGTGCACGACGGCAGACACTCCACCTTTGAGGTAGGGATAGGTGGACTCCATGACGATGGCCACGTCCACGTCCACGTACTCCTGCTGAGGCTGCTGGGCAGGCAACAGGCTGAGAATATCGGTGGCGGTGGCGGTGGCGGTGGCGGTGGCGCGGTGCTTGGCGCGGGAGAGGGTGAAGGGATACATGCCAGGGGCTCCTCGGAGACAGGGTGATCTTGACCGGTTGAACCCGGCCGGGGAGTCGCAACAGGTGTCTGGGCTGGTCTTCGTGCTGTGCACGCCAACCGGTGTTGCGGCCGAAGCGGGGGCGGGTTACCAGGAAGTGGCGTGGCGCCAGAACAGGGTGTACTCCGGCTGGACCCAGTGGCGCTTGTACAGCCCCCAAGCCACGGCCACGAGCATGAGATCGGCCAGCAGCAGCACGCCGTAGGCGCCGTTGGTGCCCAGGGCGGTGAACGCCAGCACGCACACCAGCAGGTGCACGGCGCTGAGGACCTGGGCGGCGATCTTCTCCCCGATGTAGTCCAACTCGTAGCTGAGCAGGGTGAGCATCATGAACGTCCAGGAGGCCACCGACACGCTCACGGCCAGGAGGACGTGTTCCGGTTGCAGGCCCCCCAGCAACATCGTCGCGGCCAGGGTCAAAACCATTCCGATGGCTGCGGTGCGCAGCACGGCACGATCCACGATGTGGCTGAGCAACGTGGAGTGGGAAGCCAGCACCGGCAGCGGCTCACGTTCGATCGCCCGGTGCAGCCCGGCCACCGCGCGGTCCACGTGCGGGGCCAGGTTCACGAAGTAGAAGTTGTAGGCCAGCACCGCCGGGAGCATGGCCATGAACACCACCACCACCTGGAAGGTGCCGTCGGTGACGAGGAAGAGCACGAACTTGTCCGCCCACAGCACCGCACCGAGCAGCAGCCCCCGGATGACGTCCCCGGCGAAGCTGCGGTGTCCCAGGCGTTCGAAGGAACGGGCGTGGGCCAGGTGCTTGCCCATGGGTGCGATCTGGGTGGCAGCGGCCAGCACCGGCGGCAGGATCCACAGCGTCGGCGCTGCGGCCAAAGCCAGGGCGTAGGCGCCCCAGGCCAGCGCCCACAGCCCGCGTCGTTCTCCGACGTTGGCCAGCACCAAAGACTGCACGAACAAAACGTGTGCGCCGCACAGCACCAGGTAGGTGCCCATGGCCTGGGCCGACCAGCCGGTAGCCAGCCACAGCGGGACCGCGAACAGTCCGACCAGCGGCAGCGTCTGGATGAACATGGCCGGCCACACCTGGCAGAACCGGCGAGTGATCTGCTCCATGTCCCGCTCGGCCATCAACCCGCCGATGGCACGGTAGGCGGGCATGCACGCCGCCTGCGCCAACCACGGCACGGTGATCGAGGACGCCAGCACCACGTAGGTCAGCTGCACGCCTCCGACCGTGGCCTCGGCCATCCGGGGACTGACCAGGGGGAAGACGATATTGAGGAAGATCACCGGGGACAGGTACAGCAGCAGGTTCACTCCACCCCGGTTGCTCACAGGGGAGTCCGGATCGTTTCCGACCATGCCGGTGGCCCCGCCGCGCATCATCAGCGCGACCACAGCCACGACCAAAAGCCCCCCGGACAGGGCCAGAAGCGTCAGACTGGCCTGGGCGAGCCGGTCGACGGCCGCCGGCACCAGAGCCGTCAGCAACAAGGCCAACACGATGACTGCGGTGCGGCGCCGGCTGAAGGCATCGTGCACCAAGGACTGGATCGATCTCATGGTTCCCCCTGCGAACCGGGAAACGCCTGCGACCCCCGTCGCCAGAACGTCCCGATGAACGTGACGCGGCAAGACATCCCCTGCCTTCCGCCGCAGTCAGCATGACGGCACAGACGGTGCATACGCAAAAGAAGTGAGTAATCTCTCATAAATTTGCGAGCCGGCAAGGGCGGGGCTTGTCACGCCATGATGTGGATATTTCCGCTTGTCGATGAGCAGGTGTCCAAAGCCGGTGAACCGCCTCTGTGCTGCGAATGGGGGACAAAGTAAGGGACAGCGTCGCCGATCTTGAGGCCGCCCCCCGCTGGTGCCTGCGCGCCCCAAGGTGTCTCTGCTGACCCGGCTCTAAATATCAGGTATTTCCTTCTGTTACGGTCTGGACGTCCCCTTCCCCCGGGACGTGTGCCCGTGACCCCGCACGGGTACGAGAGCGCCCCGCCTCGCAGTGCGAGGCGGGGCGCTCTCGATTCGGGCGCTTGTCGATCGCACAGTTACCGTGTGCCCATGAATCGAAGCAACAGCACCCGCGCGATCCGCAAGGCCGTCATCCCCGCCGCCGGGCTCGGCACCCGGTTCCTGCCCGCGACGAAGGCCATGCCCAAGGAGATGCTGCCGGTCGTGGACCGCCCGGCCATCCAGTACGTGGTCCAGGAGGCGGTCGACGCCGGCCTCCAGGACGTCCTGATGATCACCGGCCGCTCGAAGCGGGCGCTGGAGGACCACTTCGACCGGGTGCCGGCCCTGGAGCACCAGCTCGAGGAGTCCGGCAAGACCGAGCTGCTGCGGGAGGTCGAGCACGCCTCCGAGCTCGGCGAGATCCACTACCTGCGCCAGGCGGACCCCAAGGGGCTGGGCCACGCGGTGCTGCGGGCCAAGATCCACATCGGCGACGAGCCCTTCGCCGTGCTGCTCGGCGACGACCTCATCGACGCCCGGGACGCCCTGCTCACCGAGATGATCGCCGTCCAGGAGCGCACCGGCGGTTCCGTGGTCGCGCTGATGGAGGTCCCGCAGGAGCAGATCAGCGCCTACGGGTGCGCTGACGTGACCGCGGTGGCGGGGGAGGACTACGTGCGGATCAACGGGCTGATGGAGAAGCCGGCCCCGGAGGACGCTCCGTCCAACCTGGCCGTGATCGGGCGCTACGTGCTGGTGCCGGAGGTGTTCGAGGTGCTGGAGAACACCGCCCCCGGGCGCGGCAACGAGATCCAGCTCACCGACGCGCTGCAGACCCTCGCCGGCCGCGAGGGCGAGGGCGGCGGGGTGTACGGGGTGGTCTTCAAGGGCCGTCGCTACGACACCGGTGACAAGCTCAGCTACCTCAAGGCCAACATCATCCTGGCCTCGGAGCGCGAGGACCTCGGTCCCGAGCTGTGCGAGTGGCTCAGGGAGTACACGCGGTCGCTGCCGGTCAGTGAAGAGGCCGCGCTGCAGACAGCCTGAGCGCTGCCCAGACTGAGCCCGATGAAAACGGACTGGTCCAGGCCCCGCTCATGAGCGGGGACTGGACCAGTCCGTTTCAACATTTTTAATGCCAGATTCACTGGGTGGCGTAGTAGGCGTCCTTGACGGTCTGGTGAATGCGGCCGCGGTCGGAGACCTCGTAGCCGTTCTCCTTGGCCAGGCCCGGATTTTCGCGGTCTCCGGGTCATTACCCGAGGCGCGGGATCGGGTGCCACGGGGTCCGCTGCTGCGGGTGGTTTTGCGGCCGGTCTCCGCGAAGGGGCGCAGTGCCTCGCGCAGCTCCTCGGCGTTGGTGGTGGAGAGGTCGATCTCGTAGTCCTTGCCGTCCAGGGCGAAGGTGATGGTGTCGTCGGCGGGGCCGCCGTCGAGGTCGTCCTCGAGGTGTATTTCGACTTTCTGGACCATGGGTGGTGTTCCTTTCGATATCCGGGTGGGGAGTGGGTCAGGGGTGGTCGGGGTCGTCGTCGGCCGGCACTTCGGTGGGATTGTCGTCAGCGGCTGCATCCTTTGGTTCCGCAGGGTCGGTCGGTGCCGTGGTTTTGGTGCGGTTGCCGGTGATCACGGTGCCCTCCTGGGTGAGGTCCACGCAGAGCATGTCGTCCTCCACGAAGGGCTTCCATCGCCTCGTGGCGGTGGTGTCGATGCCGTAGTGCGCCGTGAAGGCGGTGGCGGAGACAATCGCCTGCCCGGGACCGCGCCTCGATCCACTACGGACCGCGTAAGCGTGCGGGGAGGAGTCATCGGTGGCGCGCAGCGCCATGATTTGGCGGTCACGGTCGTAAAGCAGTTCCACCGTCTCGGTGTTGTCGATGAGATCGTGGGCGGCCTTGTTCAGCGAGATGACACCGCGCTTCTGGATGGTCACGCTCGGCGCCTTGGCCAGCGGAGTCATCCTCTTGTCGAACACCTCGAACGGCATCGTTTCTCCTATGGCTCGTAGCCGGCAACAGTGAACCTCATCGTAACCATTGCATGCATTCAACGACTGTCAGCCGCGACTCCTCGCGTGTGTCTCTGAAGGCATGGGATGCAAGACGTCTCCTCCGGAAAATTTGCGCCCGCATGATTCCGCGGTCGAGCGTGTCTCGCATCTATGTGCTTTATCGACGCACCTTGAATTGACTATTCAACGTTGGTTGCGAGACAGATGGGGTGGACATGGGGAAGTTGATCGGGTACGGGCGGGTATCGACGCGGCAACAGGACGCGGACCGTCAAGTGTCTGACCTCCTGGCCGCCGGCGTGCGGCGCGATGATGTCTATGTCGACAGTGGAGTGTCTGGAGGGCGTACTTCGCGCCCCGCCTTCGACCGGGCGGTGGCTGCGCTCGAGCCGGAGGACACTCTGGTCATCACCACGCTGGATCGGTTGGGGCGATCGACGCAGAACATGCTGGCATTCGCCGAGGCGTTACGGGGGAGAGGTGCCGGGTTGCGGGTGCTGAACCTCGGTGGGGGAGACGTGGACACGGCGACTCCCATGGGCTCGATGGTGTTCACCGTGATGGCCGCTCTGGCGCAGATGGAGTTGGAGATCAAGCGGGAGCGGATCACCGACTCGGTGGCCAAGCGGAGGGCTGCCGGCAAGGACTTGGGCGGGCGGCGCCAGACTTTCACCGACTCGCAGATTCGCAACGCCCTCCGACTGATCGAGGGCGGGGAGCCGGCTACTCAGGTGGCTCGAGACCTCGGGATGTCCCGGGCCACCCTCTACCGGCGGATCCGGGAGCTCCCGCAGCCGACGAGCATCTGAGCCCGTCATTGCCGGTAGACACCGTGGTGCGTATGACCCACCTGAGGGGCTTTTCATCGCGCTGGGTGAACGGGCATGACAACCCTCTCTGGTTGCCCGAGCTCTGTATGGTCGCACCCGGGCCCGCTCGAGGTTCCCACGCGGGCGTTCTGTGTCCTGGGATGTGTCGCCGACACAGCGCGTGGGCGCGGTCCCCGAGGACGGCCCAAGCAGCATTCAAAGCGAGGATGCACCTGTCCGCCGGGATCGGCGCGGTCCTGGCGAGGTGCCACCTCCGTGGTTGTGGTTCTGCTCCTGCGCTGCTACCGGCGGCTGCGCCGCCTGTAGCGCGTTCCTGCCTGGCTCAGCCGCCCAACCGGGCCGCCACGTGGCGTTCCACCCGGGCGAGGTCGCGCGGGTTGGGGCCGCTGTCCCGGAGTTGGCCCAGCAGCACGTCGACATGCTCGCGCACCTGCCGCCGCACGGACGGGTGGACGCTGGCCGCCTCGATCCGGGCGGCGAGGTCGACGAGGGCCAGCAGGACGCTGACGTGCCCGGTGGCGTGGGGGCGGATCTGGTCGAAGGGCATGTCCACGATCTCGTCGAGGCCCACCACCCCGTACCGAAGGCGATGCACCCCGTCCACGACCACCGTGTTGCCGGGCAGCGGGCGGGAGACGGCTGTGACGATGCCGGACGCGACCTCCTCGATGGCGTTGACGGCGGTGTATGGGTCGTTGGTGCTCGGGGAGAGGGCGCGTACCGCGAGCTCCACAACCTGTTGCTGGGCAAACCGGACGTCCTGGTCCGCTGAGCGCGATTCGCCGATCACGACGCAGCGCCGCAACGGCTCCGCCAGCTCCTCCGCCCGGTGCTCGGGCCACACCCGGAACAGGGGCTCCTCCGCCAGGACGTGGTCGCCCACCCGCGGAACGAGCTCCACGAAGACGTCCGGCTCCTCGGCGTGCACGCGGAGCCCCTCGAAGTTCACCCCGACCAGGTAGCCGACGGCGTCCGCGCGGACCGCTCCACCACCGGCCCGGTCGCCGGACGTCCGGGCCAGCTCCTCGGGCACCTCCTCGGGGTGCCATCGCTCGATCACGTCCAGGAGGCGCCGGCGCGCACCGTGGACGAGGGTGTCCACCTGCACGGAGTCCGCGATGTGGTGGATGAAGTAGACGACCAGGGCGACGTCCGCGACCGCCATCAGCACGGCGAGGTTGACCGCCAGGTGCGGGACGAACGGCTGCGCGAGGTCGTCGGAGGCCGAGCGGATCGTCCGCAGGACCAGCAGCGTGTAGATGAAGGTGGAGACGAGCACGCCCAGCACCACCTGGTTGCCGCGGTCCGCCATGAAGTTGCGCACCAGCCGGGGCCCGTACGTGGAGCTGGCGGTGGCGATCACCGAGATGGTGATGGAGAAGGCGGTCGCGGCCACGCCGAGCATCGACCCGCCGATCGCGGAGAGCATCGACCGGGACCCGTCGATGCCGACGGCGTAGACCCAGGCGACCCACGGGGAGTCCAGGTCCTCGGGCAGCCAGCGGTCGACGGCCACGACGGACTGGGCCAGGACGACGGCGGCGAGCACGCACACGGCGGGCACGAACCAAAACTTGTTAAACACCCGGGTCCACGAGCCGGACAACTTCTTCATGGGGCCTACCCTAGATGCGCCGCTGAGGGAGCCACCTCAACCGTCCAGCACCCCGATGCCGCTGGGGTCACTCCCTGGGGGCACCATTGGCATTGTCAGTCGGTACGGTGCGGGCTTCGGTATCCGGCGGTTCTGCACCAGCGAGTACCCCGCCGGTGCGTGGGTCAGCTGCTCGGAGTCGAGTCCTGTGGCTCTGCCACGGTCACGTTGTCAGCCCGCAGGAAGGGCTGGCCGTGGTAGTAGGCCAGTTCGTCGGGGCCTGGATCTCCTCCCACGTTCTCTTCGACCACCGGGGGGTTAAACACCTCGTGGATCGTGCCGGTGACCGAGATGGTGTCTCCGGCTTCGGGGCTGGCTTCCTCCGGGTTGTAGAACACCAGCAGCGGGGCCAGGGTGGTGTCCTCGGCGCCGGTGATCGTGAAGCCCACGGGAGCGATGATGTCCTGAACCTGCCCGGTGACGATCACTTCCATGCCGCCGTAGTCCTCCCGCATATCGACGAAGGCGCTGTCGTAGGGGCCGATGTAGGGTTCCGTGGGCTCTCTGCCTTCCAGGATCCCTGGGTCCTGGGCTGTCTCCTGGACGGTGTCAGGCTCGTCGACCGAGTCCGGTGTGTTCGTGCCGCAGGAGGTGAGTCCGAGGCCGGCGACGGCGAGGGCGGCCGCGGTACTCGTGCGCAGTGTGGGGCGTCGGGACGGTGTCACGGTGAACCTCCTGCAGGTGGGCTGCCAACGGGGAATTCCGGTGGCGTGTGGATCGGCTGATCCCCGACCGTAGGCACAGGTGAGGAGCGGAAACAACGACGAGGCCGCCCACAGGCGGGACCGGCGCACATCGTGATCATCCTGTGACAGATGGGGCGGCAGACGGGGCCATGATGCCTCTGGTCGTGGCCTAAAGGTCAGTCGGAGCTGGGGGAGCTCTTGACCTGGACGGTGTGGGTGAGGGTCATCAGCAGCAGCCCGCCGACGAGGTTGCCGGCGACCGCCAGCCCGAAGTTCTGCCCCAGGTCCCCGACGGTGACGGCCGCACCGAGCCAGATCCCGAACAGCAGGTGCAGCCCGGAGACGACGACGTGGTCGAAGGGGCCCAGGGCGAGGAAGACCCCGACCAGGTAGGCCAGTACGATGCGGGCGGTGGCCGAGTCGGCGGCGTGCAGCAGGTAGGAGAGCAGGGTCAGCAGCGTGCCCGCGGCGATGGCGCGGGCGAAGGTCGCCCACCCGCTCTTGGCTGCGATCTCCTCGGCCACAGTGACGAGGACCTCGTGCGCCCCGGCCGGTAGCGCGCCCTCGACGGTGAAGATCGCAGCCATGACCGTTCCGCCCACCAGGTTGAGCACCAGCACGAGGAGCCACAGCCGTCCCAGCCGGAACCAGACCGAGGCCCCCTGTTGGTCGATGGCCGCGGCGACGGGGTCGAAGAAGTTCTCGGTGAACAGCTCGGAGCGGCCGATCACGAGGAACACCACGCCGGTGCCGAAGGCCAGGGCCCCGGCGAGTTTGCCCGGGCCGGGGCCGAAGCTGGGGGCGATGAGCTCCTCGGCCATGGACAGGGCGACGATGCCGAAGACGATGGTGACCCCGGCGATGAACCCGGTGGAGGCCTGTTCCAGGGGCGGCATGGACAGCCGTCGTGCCCCCTCGTCCTTGGCGCGGTCGTAGATCTCGTCCGGGTCCGGTGCGCTCATGAACCACACCTACTCCACCGGTTGCTCAGGGGCAATGAGCCCTCTGGTCGTTCTCCGGTGGATCGGTGAGTCGGCAGAGTCCTCACGGGACTCAGGAGGATGCGCTCGGCCGGGGGGCGGTCTCCGGGCGGTCCAGCAGCTCGGCGAGGGCATCGTTCACGGCCTGGGGGTGGGTGAGGTTGACCATGTGCCCGGCGCCGGGGACGCTCACGAAGCGGGTGCGGTCCCCGATGGTCTCGGCAAGGAACTTGCCGCGCTGCCAGGGGATGGTCCGATCGCGGTCGCCGGTGAGGACCAGTGTGGGGATGCGCCGGAAGACGCTCAGGGAATCGGTGCGGTGGTAGGCCACCATGGCCGGGTAGAAGGCGGACACCACGGACTGCTGGGTGCGGGCCAACGTGTCCTGCACCCCCGAGAAGACCTCGGGCGAGGGCGGGTCGTCGCCGAAGAGCTGCTTGAGCAACCAACGGCGCCCCCAGGGCCGGCGGAACGGAGCCACCCGGTCGATGACAGGAGCGAGAAGCCACAGCGACCAGGCCGCTGCCTGGGCCAGGCCGGCGCGCACGGCGACGTGCGCCACCCGGTCGGGCATCTCCATTCTCGGCAGGTGTCCTGCGGCTGTGGACAGCAACGCCACCCCGGTGATGCGGCCCCCGAAGAGTTCGGGGCGCTGACCGGCCAGTGAGATGACTGCCATCCCGCCCATGGAGTGGCCCACGAGCACGATCGGTCCTTCGCCCGCCTGCTGGTCGATGACTTCCCCCAGATCCTGGCCCAGCCGGCCGATGCTGGCCGAGCGGTAGGTCCTCCAGCCGCTGCGGCCGTGGCCGCGCTGGTCGAAGATCACCACCCGGGCACGCCGTTCCAGGGCCTGGCACTGGTACCGGAACTCCTGGGCGCCGGAGGCGAACCCGTGGGCGAACACCACGGTCACCGGGGCGTCGGCCCGGCCCAGGGTCTCAGTCCACAGCTCCACCCCGTCGTCGGTGCGGACCCCGGCCGGGCCGTCTGCCGTGCGGGAAACCGGAATGAGGAACCGCACAGCACCGCTGAGGGCTGCCACGGCCGCGCCGGACAGGAGCACCCACGGTGCGGTGGTCCTGCCACGGGGTACGGTCCCGCTGGTGAGCCTGCCGCTCATCCTCTTCTCCTTCTCTACAACGTGACTGGCGGAATGACTGGGTCCTCCCGGATCCACTCCGCCTGTAACTCAGGAGGAATCCACCCGGAGGCCTACGAATCGGTCGACCGGGACAGGTTGGTCGTCGTGTGGCATATCAATGAGGGCTGGCAGCCAGGTGGCCGCTCGGGGAATCCGACGGCGCCCGTCCCCGAGGCTGCCGCCCACCGATGGTGGCGACTGGTGCAATCACCACCCAGACTGACCGGCGCCAGGTCACTCGGTCAGAGACGCTTCCGGCCACGCTAGCAGCGCCGCATAAAAGTTCAGGTCCGTACCGTCCCGGCCGCTGTGTTCAGGAGCACGTCAGACAGCCGCGCGGGGAGCTTTGCTCTGCCCCGGGGAGCAGGGTGCTGCGGACGGGCGTGCCCGTAGGGTGGGCGGATGGACATTCCTCACCTGCTGTGGAACTCCGTCCCGCCCTGGGCGACGATCGCGTTCTTCGCCGTGGACCTGGTCATCCGGCTGCTGGCGCTGGGCACGATCCCGCACAACCGGCGTCCTTCGGCGGCCTGGGGCTGGCTGCTGGTGATCTTCTTCTTCCCCATCCTGGGCGGGCTGGTGTTCCTGGTCCTGGGCCGGGCCGAGCTGCCCGAGAAGCGCAAGACCAAGCAGCGCGAGGCGGCGGGGCTGGTCGACGCGCACGGCCCCGGGGCCGGTGCGCAGAAGGTTCAGGCGATGCCGGACTGGGCGCACGAGACGGTGCGGCTGAACCAGCACAACGGGGCGTTCCCCGTGGCCGGCGGGCACCGGATCGAGGTCCTCGACGACTACGACGCCTCGCTGGCCGCGATGGCCCAGACGATCCGGGGCGCGCAGCACTACGTGCACTTCGAGTTCTACATCGCCGTGGCCGATGCCACGACGGAGCCAGTGATCACCGCCCTGGAGGACGCCCACGCCCGCGGGGTCACCGTGCGGGTGCTCATCGACCACCTCGGCTCGGCCGGGTACCCCGGGTACAAGGGGCTCGTGCGCCGCCTGGGGGCGGCGGGGGTGGACTGGCGGCGGATGCTGCCGGTGCGCCCGTGGCGCGGGGAGTACCAGCGCCCGGACCTGCGCAACCACCGCAAGATCCTCGTGGTCGACGGGGAGGTGGCGTACACGGGGTCGCAGAACGTCATCGACCGCTCCTACAACAAGAAGAAGAACCGCAAGCAGGGCCTGCAGTGGATCGGGATGACGGTCCGCCTGCAGGGCCCGGCGGTGGGGCACCTGGACGCGCTGTTCGCCACGGACTGGTACTGCGAGACCGACGAGATGGTCCTGGGCGCGGACCGGGCCCCGGCGCCCAGCTCTGACGGACCCTCCCCGGGCAACCTGGTGTGCCAGGTGCTGCCCTCGGGACCGGGGCTGAGCCAGGAGTCCAACCAGCAGCTGTTCAACCACCTCTTCGCCTCCGCCCGGGAGCGGATCACGGTGTGCAGCCCCTACTTCGTGCCCGACGACTCGATGTACAACACCCTGCGCACCGCGGTGGGCCGCGGCGTGGAGGTGCACCTGTACATGGGGGAGACCTCCAACCACGCCCTGACCCACCACGCCCAGCGGTCCTTCTACGAGATGCTCATCCGCGACGGGATCCGGATCTTCCTCTACCAGGCCCCCTGGGTGCTGCACTCGAAGTTCGTGCTCATCGACGCCGCCGCCGCGGTGGTGGGTTCCTCGAACATGGACATCCGCTCGTTCGTGCTCGACCACGAGGTCAACCTCCTGGTCGTCGACCAGGACTTCGTGGCCCGCCTGGACGAGCTCGTGGACGACTACCGGGAGCACAGCCACGAACTGGAGCTGGAGGACTGGCTGTCCCGGCCCTGGTACCAGAAGTACCTCGACAACACCGCCCGGCTGACCTCCGCCCTGCAATGACCCGGGGGGACGCCCGGCGGGCGGGCGCCCAGGGTCTGACAAGGCGCCACCGACGTGCCGTCCAGGACTTCGTTATGCCGGTGTGACGGGTTTCCGGGATACGCAGGAGGCTGAGCTCCTAGGGTGGGAGGTCCAGCAGCGAACAATCCCATCGAATGGAGAACATCATGTTGACCAGCTCGAAGAAGAAGATGTTTGCTCTGCCGGCCGCGGCCGCCCTCGCCTCGGCGCTGATGGTCGGTTGCGCCGAGGAGACCCCGGTCCAGGAGGCCGAAGAGGGAGATGCCGCCGCCCAGGCGGCGATCCTCAACGAGACGGTCACGATGCAGAACGAGGTCACCGAGATCGTGGGCCCGAACCTGTTCACCGTCGGTGAGGACGACACCCCGGTCGTGGGGGTGGACGCGTCCGCCCAGGACATCCAGGACGGGGACATGGTCCAGGTCACCGGCACCGTCCGCCAGATCCTGGAGACCGACATCGAGTCCGGCTGGGGCGTCGACTTCGACGACGACGAGACGTCCTACCTCGTCGAGCGCGAGCTCGACCTCGGCGTGGTCGCCGAGGACGTCCAGGTCATCGAGCAGGACTAGACGTCCCCCGAACGACCAGGGAGCCCCTCTCACCGCTGATGCGGTGAGAGGGGCTCCCTTCGCGCATGTTCCCGTCTCCCTCCAGCCGCAGGGCAGCTGGAGGGCAATGGTCCAGAGACCGGGGTGCCTATTCGACGACGGTGACGGTGGCCTCGGTGAGGTAGAGCTCGGACTCCCGATTGACCAGATAGTTGGCGTTTCCCTCATCGGTGAGCTGGTACAGCCGCTCCCGGTCCCCGGGATCGCTGAATAGATCACCGGAGGCCACGGTGCCGGTGGCCTCGACCTCATCGCCGGGGCGCACATCGGCCGGCATGTCCGTCACGAAGACGACGGTCTGTTCATCTCCCATGGTCAGGAACTCCTCCCCGTAGATGCCCTCCACGTCATTGGTGAGGGTGATCTCCTCCCCGACCAGTTCCTCGTTGGAGACCCCGGACTGGTCCAGCTGGGTCAGTCTCGTCTCGTCCTGGCACCCGGTCAGCAACAGCGCCCCGGCCAGGCCGGCCGCGGCCAGGATCGATGCGCGGTGGGTCAGGATGCGGTGGGTCATCAGCGTGCTCCTCGGTGCTCCAGTGACGGGGTGTGCAAGGGTGGCCTGTCGTCGACCTGTGTCGTCCTACCCTAGCCACCAGGGCTGCTCAGCGGGTGGCAGCGATGGGGGCCCAGCGACGCAGCGTAGACCGCTTCGGAGCACGTCGCACCACAATTGAGGCCTGCCCTGATCCGGGGGTTGGAGCCCGTCACAGGATCCGGACCGGGGTCGCTAGGGTGGAGGGCCGGTTCGCCGGGCCCGCAGGCGCCACCGGGGGAACCTGTGCCGGAATACCCCATCCGCCCACGAGAGGACTGGAATGAACTCTTCGGCTGCCCGGGACGACTGGGCCGAGTCGGGTCGCCGGGGTCACCGGCGTGGTCGTGCCCGGACCTGGCTCATGGGCGTCGTGGCGGTGGTCATCGCCCTGGGCTTGCTCGTGACCGGCTACGGAGTGGCGATCGAGCCGCGGCTGATCCTCGACGAGGAGCGCATCCAGGCCCACATCCCCGGGCTGAGTCCGGACTGGGACGGGGCGGACGTGCTGGTGTTCTCCGATCTGCAGGTGGGGATGTGGTGGGACAACACCGGGATGATCGAGCGGGTGGTGGAGGACACCGTGGCGGCGGATCCGGCGGCGGTGCTGCTGCCCGGGGACTTCCTCTATCAGAGCGAGACCAGCATCCAGGAACGAATCCAGCACGTGACCGAGTTGCTGGAACCCCTGACCGAAGCGGAGATCCCGGTGTACGCAGTGATGGGCAACCACGACTACGCCGTCGGGGCCGTCGACGAACTCACTGCGGCCTTCGAGGAAAGCGGCATCGAGGTCCTGGCCAACGAAGCCGTCCTGATGCCCGCTCCCGGCGGCGGCCGCGGGTCAGGACTGTTCCTGGTCGGCGTCGGGCCCTCCTCGGTCGGAGAAGCCGAGCCTCAGGAAGCCCTCGACGACGTACCGGAGGCCGCACCACGGCTGGTGATGATGCACAACCCGACCACGTTCCCGGAGCTGCCTGCCGGCACCGCCCCGATGGCGGTGGCCGGGCACACCCACTGCGGCCAGATCGCCCTGCCCTGGAGCCCGGAATCCTCCTACATGGGACTGACCGAGGAGGAGGAGATCGTCGCCGACGGCTTCGCCCCGGACGGCTACGGGGCCGAGGGCAACGAGATGTTCGTGACCTGCGGGATCGGGTTCAGCCTGGCCCCGGTGCGGATCAACGCCCCGCCCCAGCTGCTGACCATCGAGCTGCACCCGGCCTGAGGCGGCCCGGTCGCCGCCCGGCCAGGACTACTCCGCGCCGAGACTGGCCTCGTCCAGGTAGGGCTGGCCGATGTGGCGGTCGTAGAAGCCGGCCTCGTTGTCCACGTCGTCCTGGTCGACCCTGGCCTGGAAGTTCGTCTGGAGGGTGCCGGTAATTTCCACGATCGCGCCTTCCTCAGCGTCGGGGAAGGCGTACTGGGCGCTGACCAGCAGCGGGTCCAGCTCGGGGTTCTCGGGGTCGATGAGGACCATCGCGGAGCGGGAGGGCACCAGGTCGGCGACCTCCCCGGTGAGGCTCACCTGCTGCCCGGCGTAGGAGGCCGCCTCTGTGCGGAAGTCCTCGTCGTAGGGCCCGGTGTAGGCGGCGGTGGTCTGCTCGCCCGGGGTCTGCTCGGGCTGGGCCGGGCTGGTCTCGGTCTCTGGGGCGGGTTCTGGGGTGTTGCTGGTGCCACAGCCGGTGCTCACCGCGGCGGTGGTGGCCAGGACCAGGGCGCCGGCCAGCTTCCGCACGCGATGACGGTGGTGGATGGTGTTCATGGTGGTCCTTCTCGTTATCGAAGCGGTGCACTGGGTGCTGGCCGAGGGACTGCCCCTCTGGGTGGTCTGCTGCTGGGCCAGCGGGCGCGGACCAGACCATGGGCCGGTTCCCCCGGGGCAGTGATGGTTGAGCCTCTAGTCAGCCCAGCGCGGTGATCAGGTCCATGCAGGCGACCTCGCACCGGCGGCAGGCCTCGGCGCAGATCCGGCAGTGCTCGTGCCGCTCCGCGTGGGCTTCGCACTCCTCCGCGCAGGCCTTGGCCACCATCCAGCAGGCCCGCAGCGCGGCCAGGTTGATGTTGACGTCGTAACCGGTGTGCCGGGAGAGGATATTGCCGGTGGCCGCGCACAGATCGGCGCAGTCCAGGTTGGTGCGCACGCACTGGGTCAGCTCCGCCACCGTGTCCTCGGACAGGCACGCGTCGGCACACGCTGTGCAGGTCTGGGCGCACTCGAAGCAGGCGGCGATGCAGGCGGCCAGCTTCACCTCGTCGACCGTCCCGAGGTCCTTCGGGTAGGACTTGAGCATCGATGGCACGTGCATCATGGTCTCGCTCCTTCGTCCGGACACAGTGGTTGTGGGTGCGATACCCGGGTCTGAGCCGGTGCACCCGGTGCCCCTCAAGGATTCGACCGTAGCCGGTTGCGCCAGGGTGGGGGAACCGCTGTGGATCCGGTTCCGGAGACTGACAGGCACTGCCCAGCAGCCTGGCGTATGGGAGGCCGAGGTTGCGGGCGATCGCGCCGCACGGTGCGGGACGATGCCTTGAAATGGCCGCTGACATGGGCAAGCATGGGAAAGATGAAGCTTGCTGATTATCGACGTCCCGTCCTGGCCGTCCTGGCCGTGTCTGCTCTGGCCCTGACCGGGTGCGGTGAAGAGGACACCACGGCCGAGGTCGTGGGCCCTGTCGCCACCGCCACGGCCACCGGAACGAGTACGGCCGAGGGGGGCATGTCCGCCACTTCCACTGCGACTCCCACGGCCACCGATGCCGCTGCGGCCACCGATTCCGCCTCAGCCGATGCTGATCCGGTGGCTGGTGCCGCCGGTGCGGCCACCGCCATCGCCACCGCCGAGGCCGCGGTGGAGAACGGTAGGGCCGTGCAGCTGGACCGTGAGGCCGAGGGCGAGAGCTGGATCGTGGGTGTGGCCTCCGGGCAGACCCGCCACGAGATCACCGTCTCGGCCGACGGTGAGGAAGTCCTCGAGCAGGGCGAGGAGATCGCCCTGACCGACGACAAGATCGCCGAACTGGACCGGGCTACCGTCACCCTCACCGAAGCCGTGGAGACCGCCTTCGGGGAGGTCGAGGGGACCCTGGCCCGCGCCGGGGACCTCGGAGAGATCAACGGCCTGCTGACCTGGGTGGTGCAGATCAACGAGACCGGCACCGGAGAGGTCCTCGACGTCGGGATCAACGCCGAGGACGGAACGGTCACCGGCGTCGGCAGCTGATCCCGGCAGGCCGACTGGCCCCCGGTCACGACGCTGACCGGGCCCGGTAACGGTCCGGGTGCGTGCAGTAATGAAGACCGCGACGACGTCGCAAAGCCAGGCAACGAATCGATCGAAGGAGCACATGATGCGGACCCGAGGACAGAAACTGGCAGCGTGGCCGGTCGCCGCCGCCTTCGCCTCCGTACTGATGGTGGGATGCGCCGAGGAGACTCCGGTGCAGGAAGCCCAGGATGAAGGCACCGAGACCGCCGCAGCCATGCTCAACGAAACGGTGACCTTCGAGAACGAGGTCACCGAGGTCCACGGCCCCAGCCTCTTCACCGTCGGCGATGAGGACACCCCTGTGGTGGGCTTCGACGCTGCCGCCGCAGGCCTCGAGGACGGGGACCGGGTGGAGGTCACTGGCACCGTGCGCCAGATCGTGCTCACCGACGTGGAGGCCTGGGGCGGCTTCGACTTCGACCAGGACGAGAACAACTACCTCGTCGAACGCGAGCTCGACCTCGGTGTGGTCGCCGAGAACGTCCAGGCGGTGCCCGAGGAGTGACCCGCCCGACACCTGCCCCGAAATCGGCCCGGGATCGGCGAAGACCTGTTCCCCACCGATCACCCGGGTAAGCCCCACGCCGGTAGGGCTCGACACATCGGCCGGGGCGGCCCCGTCGTCGGGCTGTGCCCCACAGAACGCCCACCCCGCGAGCCCGGACCCACCGTGCCCACCTCGAGGCCGTGCACCCGCAGGTGCACCAACGAACGTGGCAGACCATAGACACGGTCACCGGCACGGAGCTGGAGCGGACGAATGCGCGGTTCGTGCGCCACACCCGCGGGCCGGGACGTGGACTGAGGTGCGTGGGCTCCTTCGGCCACGACGATCTCGGCTGCTGCGCGGCCGCCGGTGACATCGCCGTCTTCACCGATCGAAGTGACCCGGGAGATCTGCCCCAGTGCGGTCAGCTCCAGGCAAGAACGGCGGCTTTCACGGGCTCAACTGCCCTTGATAAGGCATAACGATTTCCTCACGGTGCGGTCGGAAGACGCGGGGAAGGGCGGAATGTTCCTTGCATCAGGATGAACAGCTTCCTTAGGGTCGATGGGCATCAGGCCGGGGCGCTGACCGATCAGTCCCTCGGTGACAGCCACCACAACGCAGGAGGCACATCATGAGGACACGAAATCGACGCAGCACACGGGCGATGGCCGCTGGCATCGTCGCTGTGGCCGGCCTGGGGCTGGCCGGGTGCAACACCGAGGGCCCCGAGGAGGGCACCGACGTCGAGGACATCTCCGAGGGCGAGGTCCTGGAGTCCTCCCCGGCGCCGCAGGAGACGGATCCAGAGGTCGGAGTGGGCTACGTCGGGCCCTATGACCAGGCCTTCTACGACGAGAGCGAGACCTACGCCGGCCAGGAGGTCACCGTCTCGGCCGAAGTCACCGAGACGCTGTCGACGGACACCTTCGTGATCGCCGGTGCCGCTGGCACGGCGGTGGATCCGCTGTTGATCGTCGAGGAGCAGGAGATCCCGCCCCTGGATGACGGGCAGGTGGTGGAGGTGACCGGCACGGTCGCCCAGGACTTCGACATCGCCGCCACCGAGGAGGAGCTCGGTATCGACCTGGAGGACGAGCTCTACGCCGATTACGTGGGCGAGCCCTACCTCATGGCCACCAGCGGGGAGATCCTCGAGGAGGAGTGACCCGCAGCCGGCGCTGACCAGCCACCCCCAGTGGCGGTCCCGAACCGGGTGCCCAGTTCGGGACCGCCTCGCGCGCCCACCCCGCTGCCGTTCAGCGCCCCTCGGGCGTACTGAGCGATGATCGTGTCAGGATCCGCCCATGCCTTCGACAGCCCGCGGCGCGCAGCGTCCTACCGCCCCGGGGCCCGATCGTGAGCTGCCGTCGATGCACGGCAGCGCTGCGGCAGGGGTGCCTGTGGCGGTGCGGGTGGCTGCGGCCTGGTCCTGGCGGCTGCTGGTCGTGGCCGCGGGGGTGGGGGTGCTGGGCTACCTGCTCTCCACGGTCACGGTGGTGGTCGTCCCGGTGCTGCTGGCGGGCCTGCTGGCCGGGCTGCTCTTCCCCCTGACGAAGTGGGCGCGCAGCCACCGGGTGCCGGCCGGGGTGGCCGCCGGGGCCACCGTGCTGGGGCTGGTCGGGGTCGTCGTGGGGCTGCTGGTGCTGGCCGGGCAGCAGATTGTGGTCGGCTTCGCCGAGCTCTCCGGCAGCGTGGTGGCCGGCGCCGGGCAGCTGCTAGACCGGTTGCAGGACACGCCGTTGAACTTCGGCACCGCGGACCTGGAGGACTGGGTCACCGATTTCGGGGCCACTGTCCAGGACAACAGCCAGGCCCTGCTCGACGGGGCGCTGTCCTTCGGGGCCACGGCCGGGCACCTGCTCACCGGCATCCTCATCTTGCTCTTCACCCTGCTGTTCTTCCTGGCCGACGGAGAACGGATCTGGCTGTTCGTCGTCGGGCTCTTCCCGGTGCCCGCCCGCCGGGCGGTCAACGGCGCGGGCCGACACGGCTGGGAAGCTCTGGTCCAGTACGCCCGCGCCCAAGGGTTGGTGGCCGCCATCGACGCGGTGGGCATCGGCACCGGGGCCGCCCTCCTCGGGGTGCCGCTGGCTCTGCCGATCGGGATCTTGGTGTTCCTGGGTTCCTTCATCCCCATAATCGGAGCGGTGGCCACCGGGGCGGTGGCGGTGCTGGTGGCCCTGGTGGCCAACGGCACGACGAACGCGCTGCTGATGCTCGGTGTGGTGATCCTCGTCCAGCAGCTGGAGGGCAACGTGCTGCAACCGCTGATCCTGGGCAAAGCGGTGTCCCTGCACCCGCTGGCCGTGTTCCTGTCCGTGGCCACCGGCTCGATCCTCTACGGCATCGCCGGGGCGCTGTTCGCGGTGCCGGCCCTGGCGTTCGCCAACACGGTGGTGCGCTACCTCATCGACGGCACCTGGCGCACCGACGAGCAGATCGCCACCCAGCCCTACTACTACCCCTGGGAGATCCGCCGCCACGCCCGCCGCCACGAGGCCACCCGCGAGCAGGTCCTGGCGCAGCTGGAGCGCTTCCACCGGACCCGGACACTGGAACGCCGACGCACCCGCGCCCGTGGCGAGGATCGGAACGCCGCACAGTGACACATGGGCACGGCGCAGGAGGCATCCCTGGCCCCAGGGCCACGCCCGGCCCCCCCGGAGAGACCGGGGGTCTACCGTCGGTAGTACGCCATGGCCGGCCGCACCACGTTGCCGCGCCCAGCCGCGCACCGGCAGAACGGAGGAGACCCGTGCCCAGCACCAGAAACGACCAGAACCACCAGCACCAGCCAGATCAGAACCAGCACGAGGGCGATCAACAGGGCGAGCACCAGTCCCACGGGGGCCTGAAGATGTACTGGCGCTTCGGAGCGATGATCTTCACGGCCATGGTGGTGATGTACGGGACCATGTTCATCGGCTCCTGGGAGTGGAGCCACGTGCGCTGGAGCGAGAACCGGCTGTTCATGACCCTGACCATGGGCGGGACCATGGGCCTGGTCATGCTCGCCTGGATGCTGAACATGTACAAGAACACCAAGGCCAACGTGGCCGTGGTCGTGATCAGCCTCCTGCTGCTGGGCGGCGGGGCGTTCCTGGACCGCAGCCAGACCACGGTGCAGGACAGCGCCTACATGAGCTCGATGATCCCGCATCACTCGTTGGCCATCACCCGTTCCGAGCGTGCCGAGCTGGCCGACGTGCGGGTGTGCCAGCTGGCCGTGGAGATCAGTGAGGCTCAGCGGCGGGAGATCGATGAGATGAACTGGCTGATCGCCGACATCGAGGCCAACGGCGTGGCCGAGACGCCCCAGGAGGCCCAGGCCCGGCCGGTCCCCGACTACCCGGCATCCGCGCAACGCCAGTGCCCAGGGGAATGATCGGGGCCAGCTTTCCCGCAACGCGTCCGCCCTCCGAACCCAGCCCGTGCTCACAGCGCCAAGGTCTTTGACTTCTACACGCGTTCATCCGTGAAGGGACGCTTGATCATAAGGCCCGGTGAGGCGGGAAGCATGACCCGTAGTGGTGATGTTCCACGGTATATAACGGGCACTTGCGCTGCTCATGGACCGGACACCCCGGCGGGGTGCCCGCGCGTCGACTTTGAGGGCAGGTCTTTTTGTGATTGCGCATCGACGGTTGAGACCAGATGACAGGACACGGGAATCGGCCTGCGGGATTTCCCGAAATGTTTTTGAAAGGGGGCTCCCCCACCTTGTGGGGGAGCCCCCTTCTGGATCCGTGCTCCCGGGTCACGGTCCCTATTGGCGCTGTATCAGTCCATGCCATGGGAATCAGAACATCGACCGGGGCCAGCACCGGCCCCGATTGTCAACGACGGTCGAAAAGTGAGCAGTAGCGACGGTCGAAAAGTGAGCAGTTGGTGTCGCTAGTTGGTCTGGTGGGTGGTGCTGGGCAGGGAGTCGGTGCCCAGGGTCTTGAGTCGGTAGCTGGCGCCTTTGAGGGTGTGGACCTCGGCGTGGTGGACGATGCGGTCGATCATGGCCGCGGCGATGGTGACGTCGCCGAAGACCTCACCCCACCGGGCGAAGGGCAGATTGCTGGTGAGGATCAGGGAGGCCTTTTCGTAGCGGGTCGAGACGAGCTGGAAGAACAGGTTCGCGGCCTCCTGCTCGAAGGGCAGGTACCCGACCTCGTCGATGATGATCAGCCGGTAGCGGCCCAGCTTGCGCAGCTCGGCGTCCAGGCGCCCGGTGTCGTGGGCGGTCTTGAGCCGGTGCACCCAGTCCACGGCGGTGGCGTAGAGCACCCGGTGGCCCTGCTGGCAGGCGGTGATGCCCAGGGCCGTGGCCAGGTGGGTCTTGCCCGTGCCCGGGGGCCCGAGCAGGACGATGTTGCCGGCCTCGGCGAGGTACCGGCCCGAGGCCATCGCGGCGTAGTCGGTGTGGGTGATCGCCGTCTGGGCCGTGAAGTCGAAGTCCTCGGCGGTCTTGATCGCGGGGAAGCCTGCGGCGGTGATCCGCAGCCGGGCCCCGGAGGCGTTGCGGGCGGCGACCTCGCGCTCGAGCACGGCGGTCAGGTACTCCTCGTAGGACCAGTGATTGGTGCGGGCGGTGTCGGCGATCCGGGCGGCGGCCTCACGGATCCTCGGCGCCTTCAACGAGGCGGTGAGGTACTCCAGGGTCTTGGCCGTCTCGGCTGGTGTGGTGGCCATCAGGCGACCTCGATCCCGAAGGCGCGGTCGTAGTCGGCCAGATCTCGTACCAGCGGATCCGCCTCGGCGCCCGGGTGCGGGCGCTGCTGGTAGGCCCGGCGCAGCATCGCGGCGGTGGCCACGTGCGCCGGGTCGGTGACCGTGGTCGCTGACGCCCAGCAACGCGCGTGGTCGGCCACGATCCGGCCCTGGTGACGCACGAGCACCCGGTGCAGGTCGGCGGTGACCTCGACCATGGATCCGATCACGGTCGGGTCCACGGAGTAGTCGTTGCCGGCGACCCGCACGTAGTAGTCCCGGCCCAGCCGCACCCAGGTGCGGTGCCCGACGGCCGGGGCGACCGGCGGCACGGGGAGCATCGCGGCCCGATCAGCGGCGATCAGTTCCGCCGGCCGGGCGGCGATGGCCCGCACCCGCCGGGTGTTGGCGGCCATCAGCCACTGGCGCAGCTGGGCGTTGAAGTCGGCCGGGGAAGTGAAGGTGCGCCCGGGCAGGAACGAGGTCTCGAGGTAGCCGTTGGCCCTCTCCACGATGCCCTTGGATTCCGGGTCGTAGGGCTTGAGCTGCACCAGGGTTGCCGCCATCGTGCCCATGAACGCGGCCACTCCCTCGGCCGGGCGGCCCCCGCGACCGATGCCGGACTCGTTGTCCCAGACCCACCGTCGCGGCACGCCCTGGATCTGCTCGACCACCAGGTGCCACATCCCGGCCAGCAGATCACCGGTGGTGCGGGAGGGGATCATCACCGCGGTGACGAACCGTGAGGAGGAGCAGACCATCACCAGCACCGGCGGTGATCCCTGCTGAGCGTCACCCAGCGGGATCCGTGCCGGCGGGTACCACAGATCGCACTGGACCTGGTCCCCGGGCCGGTAGGACAACCGGTCCGCCGGATCGGGCGGGGCGTACTCGCTGCGGATGGCTCGAAGGTTGTCCCGGAACCAGGTGATGGACCCCGACCACCCCACCCGCTCGGCCAGCACCGTGGCCGGCATGGACGGGTGCTCGGTCAGCAGCGCCCGCACGGCCGGCTCGACATCGCTAAACGCGTTGGGCCCGGCGGACCTCTCATAGCGCGGTGGTCGGGAGGCGGCCACGGCCTTGGCGACCGTGTTCCGCGAGATCCCCAGCCGCGACGCGATCTGGGACTTCGGCACCCCCTCGGCATGCAGCCGACGGATCAACGCCCAATCTTCCACAGTGATCACACTCCAATCGTCGAGTGCTCACTTTTCGACCGTCGCATCTGCTCAGTATTCGTCCGGCGTCGACACCGATCTCAATCTAGGCCACGTTGAGAAGAGCGCCCAGTCTCCGTGGCGTTGTCCGGACCATTGAACCGGCTCCAGCGGGCCAATACCCGGAGTGGGCCCTGCCCCCAGCGGCTTCACCGATTCGGTGGCCGGGGCGCGGTCGGCATTTTGGCCAGGCGCCTGGAGTGCCCTGGTGATGCTGCTGCCCGGTGGCTGCCTCGTCGCGGATCATGCGGTACGGGACCGCGTCTGGTGCGGTCCATGCTCCTTAGCGGGCCATGGCGAGGATGCCGTGGTTCACGGCCGCCGGGGACACGGTTCCTGCGGCCGATGATCAGTTGCTGGCCACCCGCAGGATCACACCACTGCACCCTGGTCTTACACATGGCGGATCAGCGGCGGTCACCTGGAGATCTCTCTCGGACCCGGCGAAACGGATCATTCTCCGTAGAAAACAGGAGGTCGGGCCGGAAAGAGCCCAGCACGGACAGTGCCGCCCGTGCTGGGCCCCGTCGCGCTCACCTGCTGGGTTGGTCCTCCGGCGTGAGTTCCATGGGGAGCACCCGTCGCAGGACGTCGGAAAGGGTGATCACCCCGATGAACCGGCCGTCGTGCTTCACGGCCGCGAGCTGCTCCCCGGCGGCCCGGATCCGGGCCAGGGCCTCGTAGACCGGGGTGTCGGCCTCCAGGACGAACGCCGGGCGGGCCAGATCCCGGACGGGCCGCTCGGGCGGCTCGAGCAGGGTGTCACGCACGTGCACCACCCCGGGGGCGGCGCCGTCGGGGTGCTCCACGAGGATGCGCAGGTGCCCGGTCCGGGTGGCGGTCTCCTGCACGTGGGCAGCCGTGGCGCCGGCCGGCACCGTGGTCGGTGTCGTGCCCGGGGCGATGAGCGCTTCGACGGTGAGGTTCTCCAGCTCCAGGACCCCGGAGACCTGGGTGCGGAAGGAGGAGTCGAGCGCACCGACGGAGGCGGAGTGCTCCACGAGGTGCCGGATCGTGTCGGCGTCCTGTCCTCCGACGGCGGCCCGGTTCACCGGGGTGATCCCGCTGGCGGCGACCAGCCGGTTGGCGATGCCGTTGACCCACACCAGCAGCGGACGCACGACCCAGATGAAGCCGCGGGAGGGCACGCCGATGAGCTTGGCCGAGGTCTCCGGGTAGGCGATCGCCCAGGACTTGGGCGCCATCTCACCCACGACCAGGTGCAGGAAGGTCACGAACAGCAGGGAGAGGGCGAAGGCGGCGCCGTCGGCCAGCCCCTCGGGCGCACCCCAGGAGGCGAACACGGGACTCAGCCACGCGTCCACGGCCGGCTTGGTGACCGCACCCAGGGCGAAGGTGCAGGCGGTGATGCCCAGCTGCGCGCCGGCGAGCATGATGGTCAGCTCGTTGATGCCGCGCAGCGCAGCACGCGCGGAGCGGTTGGTCGCGGCCTCGGCCTCGAGCCGGTGGCGGCGGGCCCCCAGCAGGGCGAACTCGATGATGACGAAGAACGCGCTGAGCACGATCAGCAGCACGGTCACGGCGGTGACGATCAGCGGATCACTCATCGGTCCTCCTCCCGGGCAGCGTGGGTGTCGGTGGTGGCCTCGGCGGTGGTTTTCACCAGGCGTACGAGCAGCTCGCTGGGCACGTGCCGGGAGAGTTCGAGCACTTCGACGTCGAGCACCCGGTGCACGGGCTCGTCCAGGACCAGGTCGCGGGGGTCGTCGGGCAGCTCGATGCGCACCGTCTCCCCGGCGGACGGCAGCTCCCCGCGGTGGGCGATGAGCATCCCGGAGATGGTCTCGTAGTCACCGGCGGGCAGCTCGTGGCCGACGGCGCGTTGAACCTCGTCGACGTGGATGTCCCCGTCCATCCGCCAGGTGTCGTCCTGCTCGGGCGTGATGAGTGCTGGGGGTTCCTCGTCGTGTTCGTCGGTGATCTCCCCGACCAGCTCCTCGGCCAGGTCCTCCAGGGTCAGGACCCCGGCGAAGCCGCCGTACTCGTCGATGACGCAGGCCAGCTGATTGCGTGAGGCCGTGAGCTGGGCCAGGGCATCGGGCAGGGACATGAGGGTGGGCAGCACCAGCGGGGGCGCCATGAGGGTGGCCACCGTGGCGTCCTCAGGCGCGCTGCTGCGCAGCAGATCGGTGAGCTGGACGACGCCGAGGGGTTCCTCGGTCGCGGAGATCACCGGGTAGCGGGTGTGCCCGGTGGCCATCAGGGCGCGCAGTTCACTCACGGTGGTGTCCGGGGAGACGGCCCCGACCTGGGAGTGGGTGATCATGGCGTGCTCGACGTCCTGGTCGGGGAAGTCGATGATGCGGTCGATGAGCATCGACAGCTCCTCGGGCAGGTCCCCGCTTTCCCGGGAGTCGGCGACGATGCGCTCGAGGTCCTCCACGGTCGCGGTCGTGTCCACGTCGTGCACCGGTTCCACGCGCACCAGGCGCAGCAGGGCGTTGGCGGCGTGGTCGAACACCGTGATCAACCAGCCGAACAGCGCCAAGTAGATCGTGGTGGAACGGGCCAGGGCCCGGGCCATGGGCTCGGCGTTGGCGATCGCGAGGTTCTTCGGGTAGAGCTCACCGAAGATCATCTGCACGACGGCGGCCACGACCAGGGCGACCACGGTGCCCACCGAGATGCTCAACGCCGCCGGCACTCCTGTGGCGCCGAGCAGCACGCCCAGGGACTCGCCCACCAGGGGTTCGGCGACGTAGCCGATGAGCAGGCCGGTGACGGTGATGCCCAGCTGGGCCCCGGAGAGCATGAAGGAGGTGCGGCGGGTGACCTTCAGGGCCCGCTGGGCGGCCTTGTCGCCGGCCTGTGCGCGGGCGCCCAGGCGAGTGCGGTCCACCGACATGTAGGCGAACTCCTGGGCCACGAAGTACCCATTGGCGGCGATGATCACCAGGATCACGAGGATGCCCAAGAGCAGGGTGAGAGCTGCTGCGATCATCGGGGGCTCACCCCCGGGGCGGAGGAGCCGGGCAAGAGCCTGCGGCGGGGGTCAGTTGTTGCGGGGAAAGGACAACTGTCGCCCGGGTCGTCGGACGACCCGGGGTTGGCAGGCGATGGGCCCATAGCGGTGGTTCGCACACTCCGTTGATCGAGGATTCTGATGCGTCCCACAGTCTATTTGCCCCGCAGCGCCCGGACAGTGTTCCGGCACCGAACTCTGGGCTGACGCACAGGTTCGCAGGAACACCGGGCCGCTCGCGCCGTCCCCTCCCCACCGCGCACCGTGTCCTGCGCCACCGAGGATCGATGGCGCGCTGGACGAAGAAGAAGCCGTGGTACGGCGAGGTTTGCGGACCGGATGACCTGTGGGCCCGCAGCGGATCCGCCTGCCACCACGGGGTCAGTGGTCACCAGCCGTCGACACCGACAAGTGACGGCCGATCATTCCTCCGCTTGTCCACCCGCGTGCGAGCTACCGGCCTGGTGCGGCCTTCCGGCGCCGGGCCTTGAGGAAGGAGCCGATGCCGAGGGCGAGATAGAGCGCGAGCACCAGGAGCATGACGGTGCTCAGGATGACAGCTGCGGGACGTTCGGCGGTTCCGGCGAACACCTCGCCGATCCCGGCCACGTTCCGCAAGGATCCGAGCACGCCCAGCAGGGCGATCAGCAGGCCCGCGTGAATCGCGTGCCGGTGCATTTTCGCGTTCCGCGCCAGGAGCCCGCAGATCAGCAGGAGCACACCCACAGCGCTGGGGATGAGTGCGGTGAGGCTGGCAGCGCCCGAGAGCGCGTAGCCGGCGATCCCGGCCAGGGTGAGCACTGCTCCAACGAGGAGAGTAAGGGCGGTCATGGATGGGTTCCTTTCTTCGGGGCCCGACAACAGCGGGATCAATTCACCACGGAACGCGATGAGCTGGTTCAACGGATCGCGATCGCGTCGACCTCTACGAGGGGACTGCCGCACCATCTGATGTCACCGGTCGGTGCGGCAGTCCCTGACCCTAGCCCGCAGCGGCCTCGGTGCGGGCATTGACGACCAGCTCCCAGACGTGGCCGTCGGGGTCGCTGAAGTACCCCATGTACGAACCGTCATGGTCCTCGGCCGGCCCCGGGATCGAACCCCCCGCGGCCTTGGCGCGCGTGAGGATGTCGTCCACCTCCTCCGTGCTGGCGATCGCGCACGAGATGATGCACGCCCCCGGCACGGAGGTGACCGGACCGACCCCGGCGTGTTCGATGTACTTCGCGTACTCGGACCTCTCGATCAAGAACAACGACAGATTCGGCAGTTCGAACGCGACCATCCCCGCGTCGATCTCGGGATCGGCCAGCTGAAGACCGTCGCGGTAGAAGCGCAGGGACCTCTCGGCATCCGCGACGGGCAAGGAAACGACGACGGTCACAGGTCTCATACGCGCCACCCTAGATGGGATGTAGTGACCGCCCGGGTTTGCTGAGGGATTCCTCTAGTCCCTTTCCGCTTTACATATGGCCCGGCTACCGGCCACTTCCCATGAATACGACGTTGCAGTTGGGGTTGCCACGGGACGCACTTCGCACGACGGAAATTTTCAAGGTGTTTGAGGCCAGTGGGTGTCAGGCGGCTGCGGGTTCTGCGGCCGTTGGTCGGTTGATCCAGGCTGCGGTGGGCAGCTGGAGGATTTTTGGGTCTGCGGTGGTGGAGAAGCGCTCGGGGTTAGCGGCGCGAGCCGTGGCCAGGGCCGCTGATCGTTGCTCGTTGACGGCCCTGGCGTGGCCGTAGTGGACGTCGGCCGGGGTGTGCAGTCCGATCCCGGTGTGGTGGTGGTCGTGGTTGTAGGCCTCCACGAACCGGTCCATGAACGCCCGGGCGTCGGCCAGGGATCCGAAGCGGTCGGGGAAGACTGGGGCGTACTTCAGGGTCTTGAACCACGCCTCCGAGTACGGGTTGTCGTTGCTCACGCTGGGGCGGGAATGGGACCGGGTCACCCCGAGGTCGGCCAGCAGCGCGGCCACCGGCTTAGACCTGGTCTCAAAACCTGATCGGTCGTTGCCCACCTGCCTGGGAACGGTCCACAGTGCCTGCATGACGACGAGGACGCAGTCGTGGATGGTCGATGACCGTCTGTGGGAGCTGATCGCCCCGCTGATCCCACCCCAGCCACCACCTCGAGGGCCCGGTGGGCGACCCCGGATCGAGGACCGGGCGGCACTGGAGGGGATCCTGTTCGTGCTGCACACCGGGTGCCGTTGGCGGGACCTGCCCCCGGCCCTGGGCTGCGGGTCCGGGCACACCGCCTGGCGCCGGCTCAGGCAGTGGCAGGGGGCCGGGGTGTGGGAGAAGCTGCACCGGGCAGTGCTCGAGGAGCTCTCCGAGCAGGAGATCCTCGACTGGTCGCGGGCCAGTATCGACGCGGTGTCCGTACGTGCCAAAAGGGGGGCGAGCTGACCGGCCCGAACCCCACCGACCGCGGGAAACCGGGGACGAAGTACCACCTGCTCACCGACGCGGCCGGGCTGCCCCTGCATGTGCTGGCCTCAGCCGCAAACGTCCACGACAGCAAACTCTTCGAGCCGTTGCTGGAGACCAACCCGAGTGTGCGTGGCCGGCGAAGGCGTCCGGGGCGGCCCCGCCGCCGGCCGGAGAAGCTGCACGCGGACAAGGGCTACGACTACCCGAGGTGCCGCCGCTACCTGCACCGGCGAGGCATCAAGGTCCGGATCGCCCGGCGCGGAATCGAGGCCAAGACCCACCTGGGCCGGCACCGCTGGGTCGTGGAGCGCACCATCTCCTGGGTCCTGCGGTTCAAGCGTCTCGGGATCCGTTACGACCGCACTGCAGCCACGCTGCTCCCGCTGCTCTTGCTCGCCGTCACGCTCATCAACTTCCGCCGACTGCGTCAGGTAGAAGAGTTATGAGACCAGGTCTTAGAGGTCATCGAGGTGCCCCGGTCGGCGTGCACGACGGCGGGGATGCCGTGGATGCCGAAGATGCGGCGCATCATGTCCTCGGCCAGCGGGGCGGACTCCCGGGCGTGGACGTGAGCGCCGACGATGTAGCGGGAGTAGATGTCGATCATCACGTAGGCGTCGTAGTACATGCCCTTCGCGGGGCCGGACAGCTTGGTGATGTCCCAGGTGTAGACCTGTCCCGGCCCGTCTGCCACCAGCTCGGGGATCGCCCGTGCAGGGTGGCGGGCCAGGCGTCGGCGCTCCTTCACCTGCGCAGCGGCGGCCAGGACCCGGTACATCGTGGCGATCGAGCACAGGTACTGCCCGCGTGCCAGCAGAGCCGCGTAGATCTGGGCCGGGGGCTGATCGACGAACTCCTCGCTGTTGAGCACCTCCAGGACACGGGCCCTCTCGACATCGGTGAGCTTGTTCGCCGGCGTCGTCTCCTGCCGCGTCGGCTCGCCCGACTGGCCCTGCCCACGGCGGGTGGTCCGGGTGGCGGTGGCCCGAGGTACCCCGGTCAGGTTCGCGGCCGTACGGGTGGTCACCCCCGCGGCGGTGAGTTCGGTGTAGGCGCCCATCAGCGCTTCTTGGACTTGGGTTCGTCCTGCGCGCTCTCGGAGATCTGCTCCAAGAGCGCGTGTGCTTTTCCCATGATGTCCAGGGCGGTCTCGGTGGTCGCCAGCCGTTGCTGGGAAGCGGCCAGCTGGCGGCGCAGCCGGGCGATCTCGGCCTGCTCCGCGCTGGGGCGGCCAACGGTTTCGCCGGCGGTCTTGCCCTCCAGGACTCCGGCATCGCGCAACCGGCGCCACTCGGACATCAGCGAGGAGTACAGGCCCTCCCGGCGCAGGTAGGCCCCGCCCTGCTGCTGTTCACAGGCCTGCTCATAGGCGGCCAGATGCGCCAGCTTCTGCTCCGGAGTGAACGAACGGCGCCGCGACGGGCCACCGGCACGAGGACGAGAATTGCTCATCCCTCCATCATCGGTGACCGATGACAACGGCGACGAGACAGTAGTGCTGCTCATGGTGGTCGATCCTGATCTCACCCTGCGTCAGGCGGACTTGCTGTGAACCACTGGACTCAACTCACCCTGACACGCAGGGCGACGGCGATTTACGGGTCAAGCCATGTGGCTACGTCGTCGAGCTGTGCGCGAAGAAGGTGCCATGCCTGGTTGAGGTCGATGGTTCGAGCGCCGATGCGATTCCCCTGGATGACGACGTCGAGGTCGGGCCGCTGAGGAGCCTCAGTGCATGCGTAGAGCAACATGCCGCTGACTGACCCGTCACGGTTGACGTCGGCGTTCTTTGTGTACGTCAGCACTTGGTAGAGATTGGCCGAGTGGACGGTCGCTTTATCCCGCATGCCGACCTGCAATGACTGCCCGGCTGTTGGGCGTCTCGGCTGTGTCTGTTGCGGCGCCAGTTGTCAGTCTTGGTCGTGGGTCAGTGGATTTCGCGCAGGGAGCCGTCGGTGACGTCGTAGACGAATCCGCGCACGCTGTCCTGATGGGGGATGAAGGGGTTGGCGGTGATCCGTGCCATCGACTGGCGGACGTCGTCGTCGGGGTCGGTGAAGGACTCCGGTGACCACGGCGGGCGCATCCCGGTGTCGGCCTCGATCTGTGCCGTGAAGGCGTCGTCGGTGAAGGTGAGCATGCCGCAGTCGGTGTGGTGGATCAGGATGATCTCCCGGGTGCCCAGCAGCCGCTGGCTGATCACCAGGGACCGGATCTCGTCGTCGGTGATCACCCCGCCGGCGTTGCGGATGATGTGGGCGTCGCCTTCGCTCAATCCGAGCAGTCCGTAGGGGTTGAGCCGGGCGTCCATGCAGGCCACCACCGCCACCGGCAAGGCCGGGGGCATGGGCAGATCGCCCTTGGTGAAGCCGTCGGCGTAGGTCTCGGCGTGGTGCAGAAGGTCATCGGTGACGCTCATGGCAGGGGCCTTTCCTCGACGGCTGTGGCGGAGTGCATGCCGGCGATGGGCTTCGGGTCGAGTGTTCTGGGGTGCTGCGCTCGAACATTCCCGGATCCGCCTGGTCCGTTTTTCACCCTAGGGGTGGCCGTTGCCCGTGAACACCCTTCCCGTCGTCCGGCGTCACCCTCAGCGTCTGGGAAAGTGGGAACAAGTCACTCTGGTGACACCTACTGATGCATCAGTCCCTTGACCTTCCCCTGTGGGGGAGGGTGCAGGCTGGGTCGGAGAACGGCACGCGGAAGGCTTCCGGGGAAGTGTTCCTCACCGATTTGCGGAGGTTGTCATGGGTGGAACTGCAGTGATCGATACGGATTTGGCCATCATCGGTTCCGGTGGTGGTGCTTTCGCGGCCGCGATCCGGGCGTCCAGCCTGGGCCAACGGGTGGTGATGGTGGAGCGGTCCACGGTGGGGGGCACCTGTGTGAACACCGGGTGCGTGCCCTCGAAGGCGTTGCTGGCCGCCGCGGCCGCCCGCCATGTGGCTCTGGACGCCTCCGGCCGGTTTCCCGGGCTCGCCGCCTCCGCGGGCCCGGTGGACATGCCGGGGCTGATGGCGGGCAAGGACGGGCTGGTGGAGGGGATGCGTTCGGAGAAGTACGTGGATCTGATCGCCGACTACGGGTGGGACCTGCGCCGCGGGGAGGCCGCCTTCACCGGCACGGCCCAGGACCCGGTGCTGGAGATCACCGGTCGGGGCGGGGCCGTGGAGGAGGTGCGGGCCGGCCACTACCTGGTGGCCACCGGCTCGGCCCCGTGGGCCCCGCCGATTCCCGGGCTGGAGGAGGTCGACTACCTGACCTCCACGACGGCGATGGAGCTGCCGGAGGTCCCGGAGTCGATGATCGTGCTCGGCGGCGGCTATGTGGCCTTGGAGCAGGCTCAGCTCTTCGCCCGGCTGGGCTCGCAGGTCACGGTGCTGGCCCGTTCCCGGCTGCTGTCCGGGGAGGAGCCGGAGGTCTCGAAGACCCTTATGGGGGTCTTCGCCGATGAGGGCATCCAGGTGGTGCGCCGGGCCGCGGTGGAGTCCGTGGCCACCGATCCGGCCACCGGGGGCGTCGTGGTGGCCGCCACCACCCGGGCCGGGCGCCAGGAGTTCACCGCCGACCGGTTGCTGGTGGCCACCGGGCGCCGGGCGGTCACCGAGGGCCTGGGCCTGGGCACGGTCGGGGTGGCTGCGGGGGAGCGGGGGGAGATCCTCGTGGAGGACACCCTGGCGAGTTCGCACCCGCGGATCTGGGCGGCCGGGGATGTCACGGGGCACCCGGAGTTCGTCTACGTGGCTTCCGCCCACGGGGTCACCGCGGTGGAGAACGCCTTCCACGACACCGGGCGGCGGGTCGACTACACCCACCTGCCCCGGGTCACGTTCACCTCCCCGGCGGTGGGGGCGGTGGGCATGACGGATAAGCAGGCACGGGAGGCGGGCATCCGGTGTGAGTGCCGGGTGCTGCCGTTGGAGTACGTGCCGCGGGCGCTGGTGAACCGTGACACCCGGGGGTTCGTCAAGATCGTCGCCGATACCGACACCGGGCGGATCGTGGGGATCACCGCGGTGGCCCAGGAGGCCGGGGACCTGGCCGCGGCCGGGGTCTACATCTTGTCCGCGGGGATGACGGTGGACCAGGTGGCGACCTTGTGGTGCCCGTATCTGACGATGGCTGAGGGTGTGAAGATCGCCGCCCAGTCCTTCCGCACCGATGTCTCGAAACTGTCCTGCTGCGCCGCCTGAGGCTCGGGCCCCACCAGCGGCCCCAGCCCCGGAGGGACGACCGTGACCGGTCACCAGGCCTCTACGGTCGCCGGCCGGCCGGTTATCAGCACGGCCGAGCAGCGGCTCGCCCAGGCCCCGCCGACCTCCCCGGCGACCGGGCGGGCGGCTGCGGACACCGCACACCCTGCCCGTGATGGGACGGGGCGCCACGACGAGCAGTGCCGAAAGATCCACCGCATCTGAAGGAGACAGAACATGAGCGAACATTTCGACGTGGCCGTTCTCGGCATGGGACCCGGTGGCGAGGTCGCCGCCGGCCGGTTGCTGGCGGCGGGGAAGAACGTCGCCGTGATCGAGCGGGAGTTGATCGGTGGGGAGTGCGCCTACTGGGCCTGTATCCCCTCCAAGACGGTGCTGCGCCCGGCCGAGGCCCGCACCGAGGTGCACAAGGCCGCCGGGGTGTCCGGGGCCGAGGTGGACTGGGCCTCCACCCGGGAGTACCGCGACTACATGATCCGTGACCTCGACGACTCCGCCCAGGCCGAGGGCTACACCGACCAGGGTGCGACCGTGATCCGGGGCGAGGCCCGTCTCAGCGGCCCGGGCCGGATCCAGGTCGGGGACCGGGAGATCACCGCCGAGCACATCATCATCGCCACCGGCTCCGAGGCGGTGATCCCCCCGATCGAAGGGATCGAGGAGATCACGGCCTGGACCAACCGGGAAACCTACACCACCCACGACCTCCCCGAACGCGCCGCCATCGTCGGTGGCAGCGCCGTCGGGGTGGAGACCGCCACGTTTTTGGCCCGCTTCGGGGTGCAGGTCACCCTCATCCATCGCGGGGACCGGCTGCTGGGCCGGGAGGACCCTCGGGTGGGGGAACTCGTCCACGACTACCTGGCCGAGGCCGGGGTCGACATCCGCCTGGGCGCCTCCGCCGCCCGGGCCCACCGGGACGGTGCGGACAGCGTCATCGAGCTCGTGGACGGGTCCGAGGTGGCCGCCGACGTGGTGATCTTCGGCACCGGCCGCGCCCCCCGCACCCAGGGCCTGGGTGTTGAGACGGCCGGGGCACGCCTGGGCGAACACGGTGAGGTGCTCATCGACGAGCACGCCCGGGCCGCCGACAACCTGTGGGCGATCGGCGATGTCACCGCGGTGATGCCCTTCACCCATGTGGCGAAGTATCAGGGGCGGATCGCCGCCGACGCGATCCTCGGCCGCCCGCGCCCGGCTGGCTATGTGGGGATCCCGCGGGTGGTGTTCGCCGACCCGGAGATCGCCGCGGCCGGACTCACCACCGAGCAGGCTCAGCAGCGCGGGATCCGTGCCACCGACACCGAGCTGGATCTGGCCCAGGTCCTCGCCCGCCCGTGGACCTACGAGCAGGACCCGCGCGGGCACCTGGGGCTGCTGGCCGACGCCGACCGGGGGGTGCTGATCGGGGCGTGGGCGGTCGGCCCGCAGGCCGGGGAATGGATCCACCACGCCTCCCTGGCGATCCGGGCGCAGCTGCCGCTGGAGCTCCTGCGCGATCAGGTCGCCCAGTTCCCCACCTACCATGAGGCCTACCAAGCCGCACTGGAGCAGCTCGAAGCCTAGGATCTGCACACCGACCCACCCCCGCCCAGAGCCGCCGAGGGCCATCCGGGCCCCGGACGGCTGACCTCAGCACCGTCAAGAGGAGAAGTACTCATGGCTCAACGGTTGGTCGTCATCGGTGGGGACGCCGCCGGGATGAGCGCGGCCTCGGCCGCCCGCCGCCAGCTGCCCCAGGATCAGTTGGAGATCGTGGCATTTGAGCGCGGTCACTACACCTCCTATTCGGCCTGCGGGATCCCGTACTTCATCGGCAAGGACGTCGCCGACACCATGGCACTGATCGCCCGCACCCCGCAGCAGTTCCGCGACCACCACGCCATCGACGCCCGGACCGGTCACGAGGTCCTGGAGATCGACCTGCACCGCCGCGCCGTGCAGGTGCGTGACCTCGCCCGGGGCCGGGAAACCTGGGAGGGCTTCGACCAGCTCATGGTCGCCACCGGGGCCACCCCGGCCCGCCCTCCACTGCCCGGGATCGAGGCGGCCGGCATCCACGGGGTGCAGACCCTCGACGACGGCCTGGCCCTGCGGTCGGTGCTGGAGCGGGACCGGCCGGGCCGGGCGGTGGTGGTCGGGGCCGGCTACATCGGCCTGGAACTGGCCGAGGCCCTGTCCGCCTGGGGGGTGGACATCACCGTGATCGGGCGCCCCCCGGCCCCGCTGCCGGGCCTGGACCCGGACATGGGAGCGCTCATCGCCACCGCGATGGAGGGATTCGGGATGGAGGTGCGGATGGAGGAGACGGTCACCGGCTTCGACACCCACGGTGGGAAGGTCACCGCCGTGGTCACCGATCAGGCCACGATCCCCACCGATCTGGTGATCCTCGGCCTGGGGGTGGCCCCGAACACGGCCCTGGCCGCCCAGGCGGGGATCCCGCTGGGGGCCACGGGGGCGATCGCGGTGGACCGCCGGCTGCGCACCGGGATCGAAGGGGTGTGGGCCGGCGGGGACTGCGTGGAGAAGTTCCACCGCGTCTCCCGCCGCCACGTCAGCCTCCCGCTGGGCACCCACGCCAACAAGGAGGGACGCACCGCCGGGATCAACCTCGGCGGCGGCTACGCCACCTTCCCCGGGGTGCTCGGCACCGCCGTGACCAAGATCTGCGACATCGAAGTCGGACGCACCGGCCTCGGCGAGGCCGAGGCGCAAGCGGCCGGATTCGATCCGATCACCGCCGTAGTCGACTCCACCACCCGGGCCGGCTACTACCCCGGAGCCAAACCGATCCGCACCAAACTCATCGCCGAACGCGGCACCGGACGACTGCTCGGGGCTCAGATCGTCGGAGAAGAAGGCGCGGCCAAACGCATCGACGTGCTCTCCGTCGCTTTGTGGCACGAGACCCCGGTGGAAGAGCTGCTGAACATCGATCTGTCCTACGCCCCACCGTTTTCCCCGGTGTGGGATCCGGTGCTGATCGCCGCCCGCAAAACCTGGCAGGCCGTGGAGGCCGACCGCGCCTGCACCGAACCCGGATGACCACCGATCCCTCCGGGCCGGTCAGTGTCCTGCCCGGAGCCTTCCTCTACCGTGGAAGGCCACGGAACAGTCCAGGATCGAGGTGCACCGTGCGGATCGGTGAAGCGGCCGCAGCCGCCGGCATGACCACCAAAGCCCTGCGGTTCTACGAACAGCAAGGACTGCTGCCCCCGGTGCACCGCGGTCCCAACGGGTACCGCGACTACCCATCAGATGCCCTCGCCCGCCTGCAGTTCATCGGCCGCAGCAAGGCCGCCGGACTCAGTTTGGCCGAGATCCGGGACATCCTGCAGATCCGCGACGCCGGACAGGCCCCCTGCGCCCACGTAGCCGCCCGGCTCGCCCAGCAACTCACCGACCTCGACCAGCACATCGCTGAGCTCACCGCTCTGCGGGCCTCCGTGGCCGCGCACTACCAGGCCGCCTCCCAAGGCGATCCCGCCCAGTGCGACGCCGAGCAAATCTGCAGTTACCTATGAGGTCAGCATTGATGTTCAGAAATGGATGAACACAGCGATGAATCTGAAGAGCGCTACCACCGCTTTACATATGGCCCGGGCGGGTCAATGGTGCCAAGGCAGCAGGTGGGCGCTGTGGTGGGTCGTGCTGTTCCTGCTCCGTCAGTGGCTTGGTAGTCTCTATGCGCCCCTAGCCCGAGGGGCAGGTTCCCGATCTCCCCGGTCGGGCCCCGGAGTGCCCCACCCCTGTCGGGTGGGGCACTTTCGTGATGTGGAGGTGATGTCCTTCGCGTGTTCGATCAGCTCGGCCATCAGGTCCACGACGACCTGTCGTGGGAGCCTCGTCAGGGGTGCAGTGCACTGCGCCGCGGCGGTCCGCGGGGCGGAGCAGGTGCGCCTGCTGTGCGAGGTCATCGGCCGTGTCGGCATCGAGGTGAAGCAACTCCAGCGCACCGCGCACGTCAGTGTCCACGCCATCCCTGTTGACGGGCCCCGCTTCTGCCGGGCTGTGGGACTCGATCGGGGTGAGCTCTCCGTCGCCGAGACACTGAGGATCCGCCGTGCAACCGGCACGCGCTCATGGCCTGAACAGGACATTCACGACGTGCCGCGGCTTTTGTGCTGCGGCCCTTCCCGAGACTGTTCTCCAGGGCGGCGGGATCACGGGCGAGCCGGTGACCGGCGCGCTCCGGCGCTCATGCCGACCTCGGTAGCAGCCTCAGGGCCCCGGTCCTGGCCCTGGCCTGGTGGTTCGTCAGGGCGGTTACGGGGCGGTGGGCGGGCTGATGGGCGGGAAGGTCGACCTTGGTGAGCACCTCTACTGGGCCGGTTGCGGTGTCGTCGTGTTCGAGTGCCCAGCGCAGCAGGTCCACGGCTCCTGCCTCTACGTGCTCGGCGGCGGTGAGGTCGACGGTGACGGCCACCGGTGGGATCAGTGTCCGGGCCCGGGCCACGAGGGGATGGAGGGCATGTTGGTTGGCTTCGGTCACGCACCCGGTGACGATCAGGCGCACGTAGGCGCCGTGGAGGTCGATCTGGACGAGTACGGAAAGCTTGTGGTCCATGGGGGAGCATCCTTCATCGCATGCTGGGAACCTCCGGCCCTTTCCCGGGCCTTTTCTCACGGTAGGGAATCGGCCGCCGGACCGGCAACGGATTGTTCTGGTTGGGCCCCATATTTCTCCAACCGGCAGGTAGGACCCGCACCGGCGCGGACGTCTTCTCCTGCCCCCTGCACCGGTGATGACATCCCTGAGGTGTGCCGGGCGCTGCCCGCGATGCACCGCGGTCACTCGGCGGCACGCACCTGCAAGACCTGCCCAGGACAACCCTTGTCAAAGAGCCTCCTACCGCCGACCGGACGCCTCAGGGCGTCGGCGCTCGAGAGCCGATCCATCGACTTTTCCGGGTGCCGCCTCCGGTGGCAGGAGGGGGACGTCGAAGACACCGGGCCTGGCAGATGGCTCGATGAGCGGCTGACGGCAGCCGCGAGCAGACCGCCGATGTAACTCTGCCTCTGGTCTGTGCCGCCCCAAGGGGGCGAGATGCCCGACACCTGCCTGGCGTCTGCCGGAGGTGGTGCAGAAGTCGGGGGAAAAGGCGCGCGGCGTGGTGGGACCGGGGGATGCTCCAGGTCTAGGGGTGGTCCGGGGTGGTGTCCCGGTGCAGAATCCACACGTTGGTTCCGTCGCGGTGGTCGACGGCCACGGTGCTGACCAGGGCCTGGATGAGCCCCAGGCCGCGCCCGGATTCAGCCAGCCCGTCCTTGAGTGCAGACCCGTCGGGGCTGATCTGGGCCGGGGCGGCGTTGATCTCGTAGACCCGCGCCACGAGCCGCCGGGGGGTCACGGTGATTTCCAGGGCCAGTTCCAGGACCTGTCCATCGAGCGGAACGGCGTGCACGATGCTATTGGTGACCGCCTCGACCACGGCCAGGGTGAAGGCCATCCGATCCGGCTCCGGCACGAAAGCGATCTCGGCCCACAGGCTCTCCAGATCGTCGTGGACGGCCTCGAGGGTCTGCGGGGTCGCGGGTCCTCGACGGGTCCGGTGCACGCTGGGCTCAGTCATCGCAGAAGGCCTCCTCGGGGCTCTCGTACGGGGGCAGCACCCGGTGCATGCTGGTCAGTTCCAGCACCAACCGCACCCGCGGGCCCGCCCGGGCGATCCGCAGGTCCCCGCCGGCGTGGCGGGCGATCTTCAGGCACCCGATCAGCGCCCCCAGCCCGGAGGAGTCCATGAACGCGATCCCGCCCAGATCCAGCACCACACGGCGGACGCCACCGGCGACGATCTCCGCCACCACCTCCCGCACCTGCGGCGCCTCGGCCAGATCCAGCCGGCCGGTGAGTCCGACCACGGTGTAGCCGCGACGGTGCTCCGTGGTGAACTGCATCGGGATTCCTCTCCGTGGGGGATGGCCCAGACCCGGGTGCGGCAGCCGAGCACCGGCCACCAGCTCCTCGATGGCACACCACGGCCTTAGGTTGACCCTAAGCATGACTGCATGCCATTGCATAGAGAAATTTGCGCCACTGTCTTCCGGTGGAGGTGGTGTTTGTTCGTCTCCACCACCGGGGGCGTGGCGTGAGCTGGACCCCGTGGGGAAACTTTTTGCCGTGCTCGCTTCACGGCGTGGCGGGCCTGATCGGAGGCATCTTTACAACTGACACTCACTTTCTCCATAGTGATGGGAGCTTTTCTCGGGATCGGTCTGTCGATCGCTCCGAGGAGACCTGGCTGGGGCAGCAGTCGGAGATCCAGGCGGTGCTCCGACCCGCTCGATGCCAGGTGAAAGGGCTTGAATCATGCGCGAAGACCTGACGGCTGCCTGCAGGCCTTTGGGCGTGATCCAGCGGGTCGTGCTGCGTGAGCAGCTGCGCCGGGCCGAGGTGTTGCTGGATCCGGCTGAGACCGTCCAGGTGCTGGCACCGGGGTGGTGGCGGGGCCGGCGGACCCTGGTCGTGGTCACGACCTCACGGCTGCTGCTGGTCCGCAGGGAACTGGGATGCTCCACGCGCGACCAGGTGACCTATCCGTTGCGCGGCATCGGGACCTTGCGCGTCCAGGCCTGTCCTCCGGAGGGCGTGCGGTTCCGGGTGAGTGTGGGTCTGGATCTGGAAGAGTTCTCCGTGACCCGGCACGTTGGCCTGGTGGAACACGCACTACGAGGGGCCAGATCATGACCACGGACCGTGGAGGCCAGCCCTTCGCCGGCAAGCCGGCCTCCCGGAGAAGGACGATCGACGCTTCTCCGACCCAAGGACCTGTGACCCGATCTAATCTTTCACTTCTGCACCGCGTCCTTGGTGCCGTGCGGCAGTAGCACAAGAACCCAGCGAGTCCGCATGCCCTCGCTCAGATCCAGGAGGCGAGCACAGGGACGGTGGCCATCAGCCCCAGGACCACGAAGACCGCCCTCTTTGCATATGGTCAGCTACTGGTCCCACGGGGGAACAGAGTTGATCGCAGCAATGAAATCGGCATTGGCCCTCTTTTGCGCGGAGGGTGTTGCTGTGAGGGTTGTTTCCAAGGCATATCCGGTTTCGGTCGGGGCGGGGGCCGGCGGAGGGTGTTGCGTAGTGTGGGTCGGACGATCGATGCAGTGCTCGCCCGAGCCGGAGGAGAGAACCCATGGCGTCCGATCTGCCGTCCTGCGTCGACGTGCTCGTGGTCGGCGGCGGCCCCGCGGGTCTGTCCGCGGCCACCTGGCTGGGTCGCTATCAGCGCTCCACCGTGGTCGTGGACGCGGGGCAGCAGCGCAACCTGTCCGCCGAGGCCGCCCACGGCCTGCTGAGCAGGGACCCGACCACCCCGGGGGAGCTGCTGGCCGAGGCACGCGCCGGGCTGGCGCAGTACCCGCAGGTGACCCTCCACCACGGAACGGTCACCGGCCTGCGCCGGGACGAAGGCGGCCTGTTCCGCGCCGACGTCGACGGCGCGGAGATCGCCGCGGAACGGGTCGTGCTGGCCACCGGGGTCCGCGACCAGGTCCCCGAGATCGCCGGCATCGCCGAGCACTACGGCGTCGACGTGCACCACTGCCCCGCCTGCGACGGGTACACCGCCCGGGGCCAGGTGGTGATCGTCCTCGGCTCCGGCCGGCATGTGCCGGCCTACGCCGCGGAGCTGCTCGATTGGGCCGACAGCGTGCGGATCGTCACCGGCACCACCGGACCGGCGTTCGACGAGCAGCAGCGCGCCGTCCTGGCCGACCACGGGGCCGAGGTCGTGGACGGGGTCGCCGAGGCACTGATCGGGGCGCCCGGGGCCCTGGCTGGCGTCCAGTTGGCCGGCGGGGAGCTCGTGGAGGGGGACAAGGTCTTCTTCTCCTACGCGCACCACCCGGGCAACGGCCTCGCCCGGCAGCTGGGCTGCGAGCTCGACCACGAAGGGCGCATCACCGTCGACGGGTTCCAGCTCAGCAGCGTCGACGGGGTCTACGCCGCAGGCGACATCACCGCCGGCCTGCAGCTGGTGCCGATCGCCATCGGCAAGGGGGCGGCCGCCGGGGTGGCGTGCGCCACCTCGCTGCGAGGCCACCCCAGCACCGGAACGGCCCCCGCCCCGGCCCCACCGACGCGCTGGTTCACCGCACGATGAGGCCCGCACCTTTTCGTCTACTCCGTCACGCCGGCGGGGCCCTTCCGGACGCGGCGCCGGCGCAGAGCGTGCGGGTCAGGTGCGGTAGCAGTAGGAGTCGGAGGACGCGTCTCCGCCCTGCAACCGGATCTGGTGGACGCGCAGGCCGCGGAAGTCCTCCTGGTCCAGGAAGAAGTCCTCGTCAATCGACAGGCCCCCGGTGTCGGTGTCGGCGTCGATCTTGGCCATCCACGCCCCGATGCCATGGGGGTAGAGCTGGTCGTCCCAGGCGCGGTAGAGGGAGTTGGTGACGTAGACCCGGGTGCCGTCGCGGCTGGTTTCGACCATCTGGGGTCCGCCGCCGAGCCAGGTGTCCGGGGCGGAGGGGTGGGCCGCACGGTCGCCGATCCCGCCCAGACGCACGGACCCGGTCTCCCGGGGATGGGCCGGATCGGAGACGTCGTACTGCTTGAGCTCCCCGGTGCCCCAGCACGAGACGTAGAGCCACCGGTCGTCCACCGACAGGGAAATGTCGGTGACCAACGGCGGCACCGCCCCGAAGGGGCGCAGAAACTCCGGCAGCTTCTCCTCCTCGAGGGGTTCGGCCGGGATGGAGATCACCTTCTGAGCGGTCCAGTCTCCGGCCTCGGTGCGGTGCCAGTGGAAGATCGAGGACGAAAGATCTTGGGTGGAGATCACCGAGTCCACCAGTCCCCAGGTGGCCTCCGGGTCGTGGGCCGGACGCAGCTCAAGGGCCATCTGGTGCTCTGCCCCCAGCTCCACCCGCTGCAGGTGCCGGCCTTCGGCCAGGTCCCAGAAGTGCAGGGCGTGACCGTATTCCTGGTTGAGCAGCTGCTCGGGGATGATGCCGTTCTCCACCATCGCCGGGGTGCCCCACTCGCTGGTGACCAGGGTGTTGTGCATCAGGTGCCACCACGCGTCGTAGGACAAATACTGCGGGCCGCGCTCGGTCTCCCACCGCCCGACCACGTCGAAGGTGTTGTGATCGAGCACCGCGATCCCGCCGGGCCCACCGTCGCCCTCAGCCGCACCCAGGCAGGAGAGGTACACCCCGTCCGGGCCGCAGTGCAACGTGTGCGGGCGGGAGTAGCCGGCTTTCTCGGCCAGCTCCGCGGCGGTGATGGTCTTGATCACCTTCGGGTTGCGGGGATCGGGGTGGGTGTCGGCGATGTGTACGTTGGAGGACCGCAGCCCGGGCATCAGCAGGTACCGGCGGGACAGACCGGTCATGTCGTGGCCTTCGTGCATGAAGGCGCTGCTGCAGGCGTTCCAGCCGAAGTGGTGCAGCTCATCGCCGGTGGTGGGCATGTCTTCCCAGCCGACCACGGTGCCGTAGGAGTCAGAGTCCGGGTCCAAATCCACGACGGTGAGCGCGTCCGGCTGGGCGGCCTCATGGTCGAAAGCCACCACGTAGGCCAGTTTTTCCCGCGGGGCCGCCACGGCCTCGGCCGGGGAACGGTAGAACGTGGGATCCATCACCGATGTTGCCTCGGCGTCTGCCGCATGCTCCTGATCACCAGATCCATGGTGGCCGGAGTGGTGGTCTTGGTGGGCGTGATCGTGGTGCTGTTCAGCGGGGCTCATGGAACCTCCCAAAGAGTGGGTGCGAACGGACAGGGGGGACCGCCCAGCACGGGAGCGGCCCCGGACGGACATAGCTCAGGCTTCGTCGGCCTCATCGAAAATGCGGAAGGCCATGGTCCCGTGGGTCACAGCGGCGCCGGCACCCAGAGCGGCCGCGACCAGAGAAGCTTCGGCGATCTGGGCCTTGGTGGCACCGGCCTTTTTCGCCTTGGTCACGTGCACCTGGACGCAGTAGGGGCACTGGGAGGAGATCGCCACCCCGACGGCGATCAGCTCACGGTGCAGCGGGTCGATCGCCCCGCCCTCGCGGCCGATGGAACCGTCGAATTTCGCGAACGCTTGGAATTCGGGGCCGGCCAGCTCCTTGTACTCGCTCAGCCGGTCCAGGTCCTCGGGGGAGTGGTAGTGGGTCGTCATGGTGGTTCCTTTCCGATGAGCGGGTGGAGTCGTTGTGGTCGCGGCACTGGAGGCGCACATCGGCTACCGGTGGCTGCGGCGCGGTGATCAGCTGCGGAGCCCCACGGAGCGGTTCCCGCACGAGGGATGCCTCCAGTAACGGTTTGTCGACGCGGCAGGTCTCAGACGCAGACGAGGCGTCGCTATGGCCAGTGGTCGAGCCGGCCCGGGACCCCTACTCTGCCCGGGGTCCCGAGTCCTCGCGGAGAGGGCTACTGGCACTCGTCGTAGTGGTCCTCGTGCTCGGAGTGCCGGTGCCCGTCGTGGAGGTAGTCCACGTGATCACCGTGCTGCATGGTGTCGTGCCCACAGTTGTCCCCGTGGGTGTGTTCGGCCTTGGTGTGCTCGGCTTGCTCGGCGTGACCAGCCATGATGATCCCCTCGGTCATGCGGACCCGGAGCGGGCCTGCACCTCCAGCGAAGCACCGGCAATGAAACCTGGCAATGCCTTTGGGTCATTGATTGGTGCGGCAGCGGACACCACCCCCTGTTCCACACCCCGGGTCCGATGAGGTGGGTGGTCGGATCAGTAACCTGGGCCACGACCCCATTAGTCGAGCTTGCGTGCGGGGCGCTTTGGATGAGTGCGGCCCTGGCGCCCCACCGGTCATCGACGTCTTCGAACTCACCAGGAAAGCGCCTGTCCCATGGCTGATTTGTTCGACTTCAATCATGGCGGGGCCACGCGTCCCGGGGCGCGCGCCATCGTCCATCCTGGAGCCGATTCCGGCGAGCACATGGTGCGGTACCACGTGGTGACCGAAACGAAAGACTGCATCACCCTCGACGACGGCTACACCTACGACAAGCGCACCGGGGTGGTGCAGGGCCCTGGTGGGCGTCCCACACTCCAGAACCGCGTGGTGGTCACCGAAGGCAGCGTCATGTTCGCCTCCTGGTCTCATACCGCCCGGACGCCCCATCGGTCGCACCGCCGCAGCACGCCGGGCGGCGCGATGGGCCCGTTGCGGGCATCCCGCCGGGCAACCAGGGCGCTGCTGCGTTTTCTCGGACGCCGGTGATCTCGCCAGGGGCCGAGATATCGCACCGGCAACGCGCCCGACCGCTGAACCGTCCTTCCCGCCCACGTGGGCGATACGCCCGGCGTTGCGAGAAGTCCGACATAGAGTTTTCGGGAGGGAACGTTTCGTCGTGGAAACCGATCCTCCCCCGCAGGCCCTACGCCATCGCCACTCGCTCTCCTCCCCGACCACCGCCACCGAAGACGTCATCCTGGTGAGAAAATCTCAAGGAGTCGTTTCAGGCCTCAGCTGTCCGGCGGGCAGCGCCCCCGTCGTCGTCTCGGACGTAGCGTCCAGGGCGGTGCGTACCTGGCAGGGCGGAAGCCCTGAAGCCTCGGCGAGGTCCGTGAGCGGGACCCCGGAATCCGCCGCCGTGCGGAGCTCCGCGTTCAAGGCGGCTACCGCTTGGTCCAGCCCCCACCGCGCCGACTCCAGGGCACCGTCCACAGAGGCCACGTCGACTCCTATCCCGATCTCTTCGTCCGAGGTGGCGGCGGCGTCGAAGACCTGGTCCAGGGCCCACTGCGCTTCTTCAACTTCCCCCGCGGCCACGAGGACACGCTGAATGAGGTCCGTGTGCCCCTCCCGCAGGTCACCGTCCCCGGCGAGATCCCCGGTGAGATCCTCGGGGAGGCCCGCTGCGGGAGGTCCACCGGGGAGCGGGGGCAGGGGATCGGGGACGAGGCCGGCCGGAGGGGACATCGGCCGCGCGGGACCTGGCATGTTCATCGTGAACCTTTCTCGATCCCTGCGGGGTGACCCTACGAAAAGGAGCGCGGCTGGGGCCGGAACTCCGGACACAGGATCCATGGAATCCGACAAGGAGAGAGAATTTCAACTGGCACGCAATGACCGACATATCGGTATTGCTCCGGTCGCCCAGCGCGAACCGAACCCAGACGACGACACCGGCGCCGGTGAACCAAGAGCCCTTGTTGCCCCGACCGTTTGAACCCAGTCGGCTCCAGCGCCCACGCCCGCGTGACGGGCCCGCCGTGCCAGGGCCCAAGCAGACGGCGTTCCACACGGACGTGGCCGGAACCCGGCTAGCCTGTTCCCCCTCGAGCAGCAGCCCATCCGAGAAGCTACTGGACCGCAGGTCAACAAGCTGGCTGGGGGAGCACCGGGGTCATCACCCGGAACCTCACGATGTGCGGAAATCGCACATGAAATTTCTATTACTTTACATAAGGCCGATTAGCGGCCCTTAAGTAGGACGAGTAGAAGTAGGTGCGAGAACTCGCTCCACCTTGCATACGGGCGTCTGTCCAGGCGGCAACTGGGGGCACGGCGGACCGGCGGGATCCTCGAGTTCGGGGCGCTGGCGTCGTCCACGCAGGCCAGCATGGAGAACTCTCGTTTAGTGAGAGATTCCCGCGTACAGCTGAGGTATGGGATGGCGCCTGGGGGCGCACCGGAGCTGTTCGTCAACAGAGGCGTCGCATGGTTGCGGGCTGAGACTCGGACGCTGGAGGTGCACGAACGGCCGCTCCAGTGACTGGTCTGCCGGCGCGGCAGGAAGTTACTCGTCCTGCCTCAACACGTCTCGTTACCGGTTCCCAAATGAGTGTGGGTAAGGGCCCAAGCGGGGTGCGTGTCACGGGGGTCGGGTAGGGGTCGAGGCCTCCAGGATGGGGGTGCTGAATCCAACCGTCCTCGAAGGCCTCGACGTGTCCCATGCTATGTGCGCGCCGGCGTGCGCGCTCTTCGACCTGCCCGATGTCCACGTGCTCACGATCGAGCGGCACCGCTCCTCGTTCACCCTGATGGTCGAGACCGTGCCGTCACTGGTGGGCTGTCCGGCTTGCGGGGTGCTCGCCGTCGGCCATGGCCGGGTGGCGGTGCTGCTGCACGACCTGCCTTGCGCCGGGGTGCCCGTGCGGGTGGTCTGGCGCAAACGCCGTTACCGCTGCCATGAGACGGCGTGCGAGGTGACGACCTTCAGTGAGGTCCACGAGCTGGCGGCACCGCGGGCCAAGCTCACCACCCGCGCGATCGCCTGGGCGGTGACGCAGCTGCGCTGCCACGACATCGCGGTCTCGGCCCTGGCCCAGATGCTCGGGGTCGCCTGGAACACCGTCTGGGACGCCATCACTCCGGTCATCGAGGCCCAGCTGGCCGCCGAGGACCGGCTGGCCGGGGTGAACGCCCTGGGCGTGGACGAGCACGTCTGGCGCCATGTGGGTCCACCCGGCACTGGGCTGGTCACCGGGATCGTGGACCACTCCCGCGGCGAGGACGGCCGGCCCCGGGCACGACTGCTGGATCTGGTGCCCGGGCGCACGGGGGCGGCCTACGGCGACTGGCTCATCGAGCAGGGACCGGCGTTCACGAGCGGGATCCGCACGGCGACGCTGGATCCGTTCCACGGCTACGCCAATGCCATCCGCGACGAGCTCCCGGAGGCGATCACCGTTCTCGACGCTTTCCATGTGGTCAAGCTCGGCGGGCAGGTCGTCGATGAGGTCCGCCGCCGCGTGCAGCAGGACACTCTGGGCCACCGCGGGAGAGCCGGGGACCCGTTGTACGGGATCCGCCGCACCCTGCAGATCGGCGCCGAGCACCTGACCGAGAGGCAGGTCCGCCGACTCAACACGAAGCTCGAGGCCGGGGACCCGCATCACGAGGTCACCCTTGCCTGGCATTGCTACCAGAAGCTGCGCGCGGTCTACCACGCCCGCCCCGAGCAGGGGCGCCGGCTCGTCGCCGAGATTCTCGGTGCCTTCCCGTCCTGTCCCATTCCGGAGATCGCCCGGCTCGGACGGACCTTACGCCGGTGGAAGGCCGCGATCCTGGCCTACTTCGATACCGCAGGAGCCTCGAACGGGCCCACGGAAGCGGTCAATGGCGTCATCGAGACCATGCGTCGCGTCGCCCGCGGCTTCCGCAACTTCGACAACTATCGGTTACGGGCTCTGCTCGCCGCAGGCGGTCATCGCCCCTGGCGGAGAACCGCTACCCACACTCAGCTGTGAAGGCCCCGATTAGCGGCTGGCCGTGGGGAAATCTGTATCGATGATCCTCCCGACGGGGGAGGTAGCGGATGGGCAAGGACTTCTAGGCTGGAAGTTCACAGACGCCAAGACGACCCGGGGCTTGTGCGCCGAAGCCAGAAGCGGACATCGGCAGTCATGGACACCGCCTCCACCAGGAGCAGAGCCGATCGGATCGGAGCTGTGAAGAGGCCGTAGCTGCGCCTTCGCTGCTGCTTCGAATTTCAGACTCTTCGTACGGGTCCCGGGTTGGCGACACGGCCGGAGGAGCAGCAGTGGCAGCAGGTACGGCAGTGGGGGCGGGATGACGGAAGCACTGGTGCACATCGAGAACTTCCAGATGGTCTTCGGGGCCACCACGGTGATCGAGGACTTGTCCTTCGACGTGGTGGCGGGGGAGACCTTCGGGTTCCTCGGCTCCAACGGGTCGGGGAAGACCACGACGCTGCGGGCGCTGCTGGGGATCTACCAGCCCACCGCCGGGGTCCTGCACATCAACGGCAAGACCTTCGAACCCGCCGACGGCGCCCGCCTCGGGTACCTGCCGGAGGAGCGGGGGTTGTACAAGAAGGAACCGGTGCTGGAGACCATGGCCTACTTCGGCCGGCTGAAAGGTTTGGACAAGGCCGCCGCGAGGGCCTGGTCGCTGGAGTACCTCGAACGCGTCGGTTTGGCCGAGAAGGCGACCGCGCGGCTGGACAAGCTCTCGGGGGGTCAGCAGCAGAAGGTGCAGTTGGGGGTGACGATCATGAACACCCCGGAGTTGTTGATCCTGGACGAGCCGACGAAGGGCTTCGATCCGGTGAACCGGCGGCTGCTGATGGACATCATCGAAGACCAGCAACGCGCAGGAGCGACGGTGGTGATGGTCACCCACCAGATGGAAGAGGTCGAACGACTGTGCGACCGGGTGATCCTGCTCAAGGACGGCACCTCCCACGCCTACGGCACCGTGCGGGCGGTGCAGGAGCAGTTCGGGTCCACCACCTACCGGGTGACTCACACCGGTGTGGTACCAGCTTCACACCACTACACCGTGGTGTGCAGCGCAGCGTCGGGGGAGGAGCAGGTGTCCGAGCTCGCTCCGGCGCCGGGTGCCGATGAGGCCACGGTGCTCACGGAGCTGGTGCGCGCCGGGGTGCCGGTCTCCGGGTTCACCACCGCCCGGACCTCGTTGGAGGAGGTCTTCATCCGGGTCTACGGCGCCGACAGCCTCGAGGCGGCCACCCGGGTCGAGACCGTGGGGGTGGGGGCCTGATGGCGCAGCACAACCTCTCCACCGTCGTCGGCTTCGAATTCCTGCGCACGGTGCGCAAGCGGGGGTTCTGGATCGCGATCCTGGCCGTGCCGGTGGTCATCGCGATCATCTTCGCCCTGTCGTTTAGCTCCAACTCCTCGATCAGCGACTCCGCGGAGGCCCAGGCCGAGGCCGAGATCGCCTTCGCCTACACAGACGCCTCCGGAACAATCGCCGACGAGCTGGCCGCCGCCTACGGCGGGCAATTTGCCACCGACCCCACGGCGGCGATCGAGGCGGTGAAGGCCGGAGAGCTGGACGCCTACTTCGCCTACCCCGCCGACCCGGCCACGGAGCCGATCGAGGTGACCGGAGCCGACCGGGGGCTCTTCGACAACGGCGCCTATGAGGCGGTGGCCGAGTCCCTGCTGACCACCGCCGCCCAGGCCCAGATCGGAGACCCTGGTCTGGCCGCGGCCGCGGCCGGCGACCTGGCGGTGGAGTCCACGATCTACCGCGACGGGGAGGTCACCGGCGGGTTCACCGAGGCGATCGCTCCGTTGGGGTTGCTGGTGGTGTTCTTCCTGGTGATCGTGATGCTTTCCAACCAGATGCTCAACTCCACCCTGGAGGAGAAGGAGAACCGGGTCACCGAGATGATCCTCACCACCGTGAACCCCACGACCCTGGTGATGGGCAAGATCCTGGCGGTCTTCGCGGTCGGGGCGGTGCAGATCCTGGTGCTGCTGGCCCCGGTGGTGATCGGCTACGTCTTCTTCCGGGCCCGGTTGAACATCCCCGACCTCGACCTCGCCTCGCTCCGGTTGGATCCGGGGACCATGGTCGTGGCGTTCCTGCTGCTGATCGGGGGGTTCGTGCTGTTCACCGGGGTGCTGGTGGCGATCGGGGCGATCATGCCCACCGCCAAGGACGCCGGGGTGATCTTCGGGCCGCTGATCTTCGCGATGTTCATCCCCTTCTACGCCATCAGCCTCATCATCTCCGACCCGGATGCGCTGATCGTCCAAGTGTTCACGTTCTTCCCGCTCACCGCCCCGGTGACCGCGATGCTGCGCAACGCACTTGGCACTCTCGATCCGCTGACCGCCGGGATCGTGATCGCGGAGCTGTTCGTGTTCGGGGTGCTGGTGCTGCGGGTGGCGGTGCAGTTGTTCCGCTACGGCTCCATCGCCTACACCGACAAGCTCAACCCAAGGGTTGTTCTGGGGCGCCGGCGGACGGCCGAGGTGAAGAAGTAGCCTCCGCAGGCCACCTCACAGGTGAGTGGGCGGGCAATGACTCGGGCCCCGGCGCACGATGCGGCGGGGCCTGAGTCGTTCGTTCCGTCGGTGGTCTGCGGGTTCAGTCCTCGCAGTCGGTGCAGTACCGCACCTCGCCGGTGCGGCGGGCCAACTGGGAGCGGTGCCGAACCAGGAAGCAGGAGGCGCAGGTGAACTCGTCGACCTGCTCCGGGACGACCTGAATCGTCAGTTCTTCGTGGGAGAGGTCAGCCCCGGGCAGGTCGATACCCTCGGCGGTGTCGAAGAATTCAGCGTCGATGACCGCGGTCTGGGTGGTGGCGCTGGCACGGGCCTGGATCGCCTCCAGGGACTCGTTGGCCGGCTCGTCCTCGGGCCGGGTGCGCGGAGCGTCGTAATCAGTAGTGGCCATGATCTGGTGCGTGCTCCTTCGAGCAAAAAGAGGGGTATGGGCACCGACCACAACTGGGACGCAGGCCCCGCTATTCCGAGAATGTGGAAGTGTGACACGCACCCTCACCTAGTTGTTGACACATCAAGTTACCAGAGTGTATGAAATAGACTAAAGTCTAGATCCAGTCCGAGGAGGCACTCTGATGGCAGGCGCACTGATCACGGTCACCGCCGGTGCCGGCGCTCTCGCGGCCGCGGTGGGCGCGGCTGGCCTGTGCGGGTCCATCCAGGCAGGCCACGTGATGGACCCGACCGCCATGGCTTTTCTGGTGGCCGGGGTGGTGCTGCTGGCCATTGGATTCGTGGCCACCTTCGAGCACCAGTCGCGCCTGTGGGCCCATCAGATGGACGCGCAGCTACAAACGCGCCGACGCGATCTGCGGTCGCTGGGGATCATTCCGGGTCAGTCACCTCAGGCGCACTGACGGGCACAGGGGCGCACGGTCAGTGAGTCCTCGACGAGAGCTCCTCCTCACCCCATTTACATATGGCCCGGTTCTCGGGCACCGAGCCACAGTGTCGGCGGCACGTGAAATCCGGCCCCGTGGCGGCAGGCGGAACGTGCAGGAAGGGGTCAGTTGTCACTCGCCGTTGACGGGGGCTCTCACGCTCCCAATGGGGATGTTGTCACTGAAGAGCAGTGGGTCAGGAGTCGTCGTCCTGGCCCCACAGCCAGTGCAGGTAGATGGCGCCCCATCCCGGGCCCAAGGCGTCCACCAGGGCGTTGGCCACCGTGCGGGCGTCCACCCAGGGGTGCCGCTGACCGATCCGCGTAGCTTCCTGGCAGATTCTTTCGGGATCGTGCCCCTCGTGGTGAAGGGCGACCGCGGTTTCACTGATCCGGGCCTCGAAGAGCCGTCGCTCCGTCAGGTGCACGGGCTGAAAGGTGATAGACATCCGACTCCCTCGGAATAACGATCGCCCAAGGGAGCCGGAGCTGCTCCCACGAGCAGCTCCGCAAATGGTGGAGACATAGTAAGCAACATCACACCGGAATGGCTATTCGATGCTTTACCCAATGTGATATCCATCGAGACGCCCTCCGGAGCGGCGCAAGGCCCCCAGGGCAACGGTGCAACGAACTCGGGACAGTCGCACCCTCGGGTGTCATCTCGATCTGACTTGCCCGCGGGGCGGACACAGGCGAGGTCCGAGGGCGCCGCTTGCAGTCGCCGGTTGACCCACGGACACTGCGTGCGAGGCAATTTGTCCTAATGAGTGCTGGCCTTACGTGTTCGAGACCGGCGTATTCGATCGCCTTCTGAGTAAGCAGGGCGGTTCGGGGCGGGGGAGTCTGGCGGTCAGGGGCCGGTGCTTCTGTTGGTGATGTAGTCGGTGAAGGTTGCGCCGGCGTCGCGGCGGTGGCGGTCGGTGACGGAGTAGCTGTAGTGGAGGGCGTCGGCCACGACGGGCGCGGGCATTTCCAGGACCAGGGCCCGGAGTGCGGCGTTGCGGGCGCCGAGGATCTCGATGCCGCGCTCACGCAGGGCCATCATGATCGAGTTTTGGTGCATGTGCTGTCCTGGCCGGGTGCCGGGGAAGAGCCAGGTGTTCTGGCGGTGCGCGGAGGTGTTCGTGTTCGGCAGGGCGTTCAGGTGGGCGCGAACGATCTCGTCGAACGGGGGCGGGATCTCGAGCCGATCATTGGTGAAGGCCACGGTGAGCCGGTCTCCGGTGTCGTGGACCTGGTCCAGGCTCATGCGCGAGATGCGGGTGAGAGGTTGGCCGTAGAGCAATAGGAAGAGGGCGGCGACTCGTTGTGCCCCCGGGATCGGCGCCGAGGGATCGGTGAGGGCGCGGATGTGCGCCAGGCGTTGGGCCTGGCTGATGACCGGTGTGGTTTGGGCGGTGCGGTAGGGAAAATCCACGGCCGGCAGGTGTCCGTGCTCGGCAGCCCAGCGCACGAAGCTGCGGGCCAGGCTGCGGGTCGTGGGCCCGTCGGTGAGCCAGGAGTCCACGTCGTGCTGGGTGCATTCCTGCGGGCAGTGCCCGCGTGCCCTGAGGTGGTCCAGGAAGCCGATGGCCATGGTGGTGGACTGCTTGGCGGCCAGGAAGGTGCCCTTCTTCAGCGCCCCGGTGCTCTCGAGGTGGCGCATCCGATTTAGGTGGGTCCAGCGGGCGTATTGGCTGATCAGCAGTGCGTCTGGGGCGGGCATGGCGCCGGTCTTGGTCTGCAGCCAGGTGTGGAAGCCCTCGATGTCGAGGTTCACCGGCTCCAGCAGCTGGTGTTCGATGCACAGGGCGCGCAGGAAGGCGACCTTGGTCGCTGACGGGTGGTCCCGGAAGGTCTCGTGCGTCAGGGGGACATGCCCCTGGGCGATGTCCCGCAGCAGCTGTTCGGCCTGCGGGTTGACGGTGAGCCAGATCCGGGCGCTGCGTGCGTTCTTCTGCGAGGTCAGGGCGGTGAACAGCGGCCGTAGCGGTGCGGCGATGGTCCCGGTGCCGTCATCGAGCACGGTGGTGAGGTCATCGGCCAGGCAGCAGTGCGCGCACAGCCCGGTGCGCACGGGTTCGTCCTCGCGCCCGCACCGGGTGCAGCGGAAGTTGCTCGGGATCCCGGTGCAGTCGGTGCACGCCGGGGTACCTTCCAGGAGGCCGGGCAACAGCCGGTGCTGGGCGCAGCCGGGGCAGGTGCCGTGGATGCGGGTGGCCCGTTCGTAGCAGCGCCGGCAGATCCGCCCCTCGGGCCAGATGACGACGATCCTGACCCCGGTGCGGTGGCAGCGAACGCAGCCACCGCCGTGGGCGGGCCTGCTCATTCGGGCCGGTGGATCCGGGCCCGGATCGGGCGGATGGCATCCTTCTTCGCGATGCCCGCCTCGGTGCCGGTCAGCCGGTGGCGGGTCTCGGTGGCGACGACGGTGGTGGGGCAGAGCTCCTCGAAGGTGCAGTCCAGGGCATCAAGCAACGCCGCCAGCAAAGTCAGGTTCATCCGCTCGGGCGTGGACCCGATCAGCCGGTAGATCTGGGAGGCCGACAGACCCACCCCGCGGTCCTGCAGGAGGGGGATCAGGTCAGAGAGGTTGTTCATCCCACGCGCGGCCATGATCTCTCGTAACCGCCAGGTGTACTCCACATGCCGCTTCATCGTTCAGGACTCCTTGTCAGTGCCGGTGCTCGTCGCCGCCGCGGCCATACGTGCGATGGCCCGGTCCACGACCCGGGCCCGGTAGTCGGGGGACAGGCCGGTGTAGATGGAGGTCGTCGAGGCGTGCTCGTGGCCGACCTGCTGCTGGATGAAGAACGCGTCATAGCCGATCTCGACCAGATGGGTGACGTAGGAGCGGCGCAACGAGTGGAAGTCCAGATCCTCGTCCAAGCCGGCCTCGCGCTTGACCTCGGTGAACGCCCGGCTCAGCGAGTCCGCCGTGATCGCGGCCCGGCCACGCTCACTGGGCCACATGCTCGTCGACCCCGCCGGGGCGTAGAGGGGACGGACGTCCTGCCTCCACTGCGCCACGCAGTCAACCGCCCAGCCGAACTCCGGCACGGTCAGCACGGCCCGGCGCTTGGGCGGGGACCCGCGCATGGCCTTGCCGTGCCGGACGTAGACGATCCCGGCCCCGCCGAACTGCCTCGCCTGCGGGTTGGTGGCGAAGTCGACCAGATCCAGGCTGCGCACCTCATTGCGGCGCAGCCCCCAGGCGTAGGCGACCTTCATGATCGTCGCCGTGCGGAACGCCGGAATCCAGCCCTTGGCCCCGGCCCGACGGATGCGCAGCACCCGCTCGTCGGCGCAGTCGAAGAGGTCCTCGAGCTCATCCCGGGTGTAGGGGCGCTTGCCCGGGGACCCGACCGTGTCCTGGGCGTGCCGGGCGGTGTTCCACTCGTGGAAGACCTGCGCGGGGTGATTCCCGAACCGGTCCCAGCACTGCTCAGCCCACCCGTAGGCCGGGTCCGTGAGGTACTCCAAGAACATCCGCAGCGCGTTCTGATAGCCCAGAACCGTCGAGCGGGCCGCGCCCTTGAGGGCCCGCAGTTCCAGGAAGAACTCGTCCACGGTCCCCGCTGTCCACTCCCACGGGTAGCAGTCGGCGAACTGGCGGAACCGCAGCACCGTCGACCGCCGCGCTTCGACCGTGCCAGGGGAAAGATTCCGCGCGAACTGCTGGGCCGCCCAACCATCCAACATTGCGGCCCACACCGTCTCGGCCTCGTGGAGCACACCCGTCCCGGAGCGCAGTAGGGCCGGCACAGCACCGGCCGGACCCCATGGATCGTCTCGCATAATACGCGAAAGCTTCGCATGAAACGCGAAAACCGGTCAACCCCCACGGAAACCGCAAGTCAGAGCACGGTCCGCCAACCACCCTTGGAACCTCGAGACTTCACGCGGGACCAATACCGCCTCCCCAGACCCACCACAATGGCTCGGTGACGGGGGAGTCGTCCCCGCTGGCGAATTCGCACATTCCGCCAATATGGCGCCTTCTGATGGGAAAATGCGTTACCCGTTTCTTCGGTGATCGAGGTCATCGGGGCTGTTGGCGTTTCAGGTCGATGTAGTCGGACATGGGTGTGGCGGATCGGGCGGCGTGCTGGGCGATGATGTCGGGGCTGTAGCCGAGGAGATCGATCAGGGTTCGTGCGTCGACTTCTTGAGTCAGGTCGCGCAGCGTGGCGTTGCGGGCCCGTTGGGCGTCGATGCCGAGGACTTTGAGCCTGCCGGAGAGAGTGTTCGGGTGCAGGTGCCGGCCTGCTCGGGTGCCGGGGAACAGCCACGGCGTGCCGGTGTTGATGGTGTTCTGGTGCCCGGGGTCCTGCAGGTGCTGCCAGAACACCTCGGTGAGCGCTTCGGGAATGGCTGTCGGGGTGGTCCCGAGGGTGAGGAGCATGCCGTCCGGGGTGGCCGTGAGGTCTTCCCGGCGGAGCAGGACGATCTTGTTGAGGGGGTGGGCCCACAGCAGCAGGATGAGCCCGGCCAGGCGGGTGGAGCTGGTGACCTGGCGGTGTTCGAGGCAGTTCCGGAGGAGCTCGAGACGCTGCGTCTGGGTGATCATGGGCGTGGAGTGGGCGTTGCGGAACGGCACCTGAAGTGCCCCGGTGCGGTGGTCTTGGTCGTGGTTGAGCCAGCGGATGAAGGCCCGGATGTGCTTGCGGGTGCTGGGGCCCTCGCTGAGGTAGTCGTCGATGTGGAGTTGGCGCAGTTCATCCGCGGTGACGTGGTGGTGTGCTCGTAGCCAGAGGAGGAACTTCCCGGCTTCGGTGATCTCTTGTTTGGCCGTATGGGTGCTGGCCTGAAGATCGGCATTGGGATCGGCCGCCTGGGCGCGGATGCGCTCGAGGTGGTGCCAGGTGGCGAAGCGCTCGATGAGGTGGGCGGTGCCGTCGTCGGGGAGGCTGTCGATCCTGGTGGTGAGCCAGTGTTCGAACCGTGCGAGGGTCTCGTTGCCGCGGGCGTCCATCATGCGGTGGTGGACGAGCAGAGCCCGGAGGTGTTCGGCGGCGTTCGAGCGGGGGAGACGGTCGAAGGCTTCGTGGGTGAGCGCCAGTTCGCGGGCGCCGATGGCAATGCCGATCTTCAGG